>RQOI01000068.1 GCA_003854995.1 Candidatus Zhuqueibacterota bacterium | reverse complement strand
TATAATGTCAATATCCCGATCGGCGCCATGATCGAAATCCCATCGGCGGCGGCGACAGCCGACATCGTCGCCAGAGAATGCGATTTCTTGAGCATCGGCACAAATGATCTCATTCAGTATGCAACGGCAGTGGATCGCGGCAATAAAAACCTTGATTACCTGTACCAGCCCTATAATCCCGCTGTCTTGCGCTTCATTCAACAGACGATAGAAAAGGGACATCAACAGGCCGTCTGGGTCGGGATGTGCGGCGAGATGGCGAGCGATCCGCTCATGACGATGGTCCTGATCGGCATGGGATTGGACGAATTCAGCGTCAGTCCGGTATCGCATTTGCTCATCAAGCAGATCATTCGCAACGTGGATTTCCACGACTGCGAAGCGGCGGCGAAAGCGGCTCTTGCGGGCAGCACATCCGAGGAGGTCCAGGCCTATCTCAAAACTCTTTACAATGACAAACTGGACAAGCTCCTCCGTGGGTGAAATTTAAAGACGACCATGTTATATGCCGATATAAAAAAGTACGATCGCGACAATATGTTCGATCTGATTCTCGATTTTCCAAAACAGATTGAATCAGCATGGCAAAGAGCGAGAGGGACATCCTTCCCCCTAATGTCATCTGTCGATAAAATTGTCGTCGCCGGCATGGGCGGCTCTGCCATCGGTGGCGAGCTGCTGGCTGGATTGTGTCTCGAGCAGATGGATATCCCGCTCCTGGTTCATCGCGATTATACGGCGCCCAGGTTTATTAATTCCAGGACGCTCGTGCTGGCGAGCAGCTATTCCGGGAATACCGAAGAGACCCTGTCCGCCCTGCGCAGCGCCATTGGGCGCACAAAGAACATCATTGGCATCAGCTCGAATGGCGAGTTGGAAAAGTTGGCGGCAGAATTCGACTTTTTCTTTTTGCCAGTGCCGGGCGGCCAGCCGCCCAGGACGGCGCTGGGATACATGTTTTTCTCCATGCTCGCCATTTTGCAGTATTACGGTCTGCTGCCCGAACAGGATGATTCGGTGGATGAGGTGATCACATTGACGCGCGCCCTGGGACAGCACTACATGGACTATGGCAATCCGGATAATCCGGCGTTATCGCTGGCGCACCAGCTGTACGGACGCATCCCCATCATTTATGGCGCTGCAGAACCCGACAGCGCCCTCCCGACCCGCTGGCGAAACCAGCTGTCTGAAAATGCCAAAGTACTTGCCTTTGCAAATGTTTTGCCGGAGATGAACCATAACGACATTGTCGGATGGCATCCGGCATCGACGTTTCTCGATCGCGTCTTTGTCATCTTTTTACTGGACGATGCCATATCTGACCGAGTGCGCACCCGCATCGAGATCAGCAGAGAGATTATTACAGCGCGGGGCGCACCGTCGTGCATCATATCATCCTCCGGACTTTCGAAAATCGCCAGATTGTTCTCTTTGCTTGTACTCATCGATTATGCGAGTTTTTATCTGGCCATTCTGAACAGGGTCGATCCAACGGATATATCCAATATTGATTATATGAAAAGGGAATTGGCCGCCAGGCTGGCCTAGAGCTCGGGCTTGTTTACGAGAGAAACCTGCCTGAAAACTTGTTGCATGTGCAGAACAGATTAAGGAGAAAGGAAAAAGAGTCATATGGCAGAAATGCTTTTCACTTCAGAATCGGTGACTGAGGGTCATCCAGATAAAATTGCGGATCAAATCTCTGATGCCGTACTCGATGCTGTTTTCGCGCACGATCCTTATGGCCGGGTGGCGTGCGAGACATTCGTGACCACAGGCCTTGTGCTCGTTGGCGGCGAAATAACCACAGAGACCTATGTGGATATCCCGTCTGTCGTGCGCAGCACGGTGGAGGAGATCGGCTACACCAACGCGCACTATGGCTTTGATTATGAGACCTGTTCGGTGCTGACGACCATTGATCAGCAATCTCCCGATATCGCCATGGGCGTGAATCGCGACGGCGCCGGCGACCAGGGTATGATGTTTGGTTTCGCCTGCGATGAGACCAAAGAACTGATGCCTTTGCCGATCATGCTGGCGCATAAATTGACCCAGCGACTGGCCAGGGTGCGAAAGACCGGTGAGCTCGATTATCTGCGACCGGATGGCAAGTCTCAGGTGACGGTGCGCTATGTGGATGGCGTTCCTGCTGAGATCAGCACGGTTGTCATTTCAGCTCAGCACGCGCCGGACGTTGATAATGAGACCATTCGTCATGATATGATTGAAAAGGTGATCTATCCTGTGTTGCCGAAAGATCTGTTGCGCGCCAACGGGCCCATATATCATATTAATCCGACCGGCCGTTTCGTCACCGGCGGCCCGCAGGGCGATACCGGATTGACCGGACGGAAAATCATCGTCGACACCTATGGCGGTTATGCCCGCCACGGCGGCGGTGCATTTTCCGGCAAGGATCCGACCAAAGTCGACCGGTCCGCCGCCTATGCCGCGCGCTATATCGCAAAGAATATCGTCGCCGCCGGGCTGGCGAAAAAATGTGAGATTCAACTGGCGTATGCGATCGGTGTGGCTGAACCGGTTTCCATCACTGTCGAAACGTTCGGCACCAGCGAATTGCCGGCTGACGAGATCGTCCGGCTAATCCATAGCAATTTTGATTTGACGCCCAAAGGCATCATTTCAATGCTCAACCTTCGTCGGCCAATATACAAGCAGACAGCAGCCTATGGTCATTTTGGTCGCGACGGCGACGCCTTTACCTGGGAAAGGACCGACAAAGTGCAGGCACTGACAAAGTGACCGGGCTCGATAATAAAGATAACGGAGGATCTGTGAATTACGATATCAAAGATATGAACCTGGCGGACAAGGGCGCGGTTCGGATTGCCTGGTCTGAGCGCGATATGCCGGTGCTCCGACTGGTGCGCGAGCGTTTTGAAAAAGAAAAACCCCTGGCCGGCAAAAAGATGTCCGCCTGTCTGCACGTGACGGCCGAGACGGCCAACCTCATTCGCACTTTAAAGGCGGGCGGCGCGGATGTGGCCTTGTGCGCATCGAATCCGCTATCAACGCAGGATGACGTCGCCGCAGCGCTGGTGCGGGATTCTAAGGTGCCGGTCTTTGCCATCAATGGCGAAGATCACGCGACCTATTACAAGCATTTATATGCGGCCATCGATCATGGCCCGGTGGTGACCATGGATGATGGCGCTGATCTGGTCTCGGAAATTCATCACGGTTATCCGGAGGTCGCCAAACAGATCATTGCGTCCATGGAGGAGACGACGACGGGCGTCATTCGCCTGCGCGCCATGGCGCATGACGGCGCCCTGAAATTCCCGGTCATAGCGGTGAACGATGCCACGACGAAGAATCTATTTGACAACCGATACGGCACCGGTCAATCCACCGTGGACGGCATCATCCGTGCGACAGATGTGCTGTTGGCTGGAAAGAATGTCGTCGTCGCCGGCTATGGCTGGTGCGGTCGTGGTTTTGCCACACGCTGCCGTGGCATGGGCGCCAATGTGATCGTCACTGAAGTGGATCCGATTCGTGCGCTCGAAGCCGCAATGGATGGCTTTCGCGTCATGCCGATGATGGAAGCGGCAAAGATCGGCGATCTCTTTTGCACCCTCACCGGCGATCTTCATGTCATCCGTCCCGAACACATGCTGTTGATGAAGGACGGCGCCATCGTCGCCAACTCGGGTCACTTTAATGTGGAAATAGACCTGGACGGCTTGAAGGAAATCGCCATCGCCGACCCGAAAGAGGTGCGCCATCTCGTCCAGGAGTATGTTTTGCCCGGCAGCCGCAGAATTTATGTTCTTGCCGAAGGACGTTTGATCAACCTGGCTGCCGCCGAAGGACACCCGGCTTCTGTCATGGATATGAGTTTTGCCACGCAGGCGCTCGCGACCGAATGGGCGGTTCGACAGGGCGCACAGCTGGATGTTCGCGTGCATGAGGTGCCCGACTCGATTGAAGACTGGGTCTCCCGGCTCAAGCTGCAGAGCATGGGGATCGAAATTGATGAGCTCACAGAAGAACAAAAAGAATATCTTTCTTCTTGGCAAATGGGCACATAATGATTATATTCAGAGACCGGCTGATCGCGCCGGTCTCTTTGCTTCACTTTTCGCCGGCAAGGACAATTTTGGGTGTGGACGTGAAAAAGTGCATTCTGACAACCTCACTTTTTGTCGCTTCTCTCGCCATTTCCCCGCAGGCCTCCGAGATATTTGGCAATGCGCGTCAATATGCCCTCGGCGGCGCCTATTCCGCCATGGCGCAGGGTGCCGAGGCGATGTTCAGCAACCCGGCCAATCTCTATCTCAATCATAACCGCAAGTTTTCCATGAACATACTTGGGATCGGCGCCGAAGTGGCGAACAACTCGATCTCGCACGTCACCTATCAGCGTTATGTCGGCGACTATCTGGATGAGAAGGAAATTGACTATATTCTCGGCGAGATTCCGGAAGAAGGTGTGAGCCTGCGTTCTGACGCCAAGTTGCAGGCATTCAGCATCGGCTATGGCCCGGTCGCCATCGGAATTCGTGGCTTTTCAAGCTACTCCAGCCTGTTCGCCCGCGAGCTGTTCGAACTGGCATTCAGGGGCAACGAAATCAATCGCGTCTACAAGTTTGATCCAGTGAAGGGGGATGGCTTGACCGTTGCGGCAGCGGGACTGGCGCTGGGACACAGCTTTTATTTTGAAAATTCTGTCGTCAAAAACTTTGGCTTTGGCGTCAATTTCCGCTATCTCTACGGTCTCTCCTACACCCGCGTCACTGAATCCCGCTTTTTTGCCCAAACAACCTACAGCTCTCTCGACGGCGATGGCTCGATCAAGGCGGAATATTCCGAGGGAGGCGTCGGCTACGGTGTGACCGTGGGAACAACGGTCGCGTTGTACAATGACTTTCGCCTCGCCGTTGTCATCGAGAACCTTCATTCGACCATGGACTGGGACAAACGGTCGCGCGAGCTCTCCTTCACTTTTGACGTAAATGAAGAAAGAATCGAGTCTCTGCTGCAAGCCAACGGCACTGTTGATTCTCTGTTTTTGACACAAGACACATCCATTGCGGTCGATAAATTCACCATCTCTCTGCCGAGCGTCCTGCGTCTTGGCATGATGCTGCCTTTGCAGGCGAAGAGATGGTATCTGAATACGGAATATGAGCAGGGCTTTGATGATGCAGAGTTTTTCGCCTTCAAGCCCCGTCTTGCTCTGGGTGTTGAATTCCTGCCGAACAACGTGTTTCGATTTCGCATCGGCGCCTCTTTCGGTGGCAATTACGAAAATCATTATTCCGGCGGCATGGGGCTCGCCTTTGACCGGTTCTGCTGGGATATCGCTTTCCGAACCTATGGCGGCATCACCTCCTGGGCGTCAAAGGGCTTTGGCGTAGCGACGAGCATTGCCATTCGATACTGAATATTTCCATATGACCAGAAAATAAAGCCACATCATCCACTGAACTGAAAAAAAGGAGAGAGCAATGAGACTCATTTTTTCGTTGTTGACGATTTTCATGTTTTTGACGATTGCGCAGGCTGAGACAGTTGCGGAATTTCTTGCCAAAGGCGATGCGGCCTACGATGCCCTCGACAATGAAGCGGCGCTGGCGGCTTTTCAGGCCGCCTTTGCGGCGGATGAGGGGAGTTGCGAGGCCGCCTGGAAAGTTTCCAGAACTTTGGCCGATATTGGCGATGAGAAGCAAGGCAAAGAAGAGCGCATCGAATATTTTAACAAAGCCGAGGAATTTGCCCGGAAGGCCATTGGCATTTGCCCGGACAGCGACATGGCGCACCTCTACCTCTCCGTCGCCATCGGGCGGGTGGCGCTCATGGCCGGCAAAAAGGAACAGGTGCAGCTGTCGCAATCTGTGAAAGAAGAAGCTGAAAAAGCCATCGAGCTCAATCCCGATAATGACACCGCACACCATGTGTATGCCCGCTGGCATCGCAAGGTCGCGACGCTGAGCGGCGTGTCGAAAGCTTTTGCCAAGGTGCTCTACGGCGGCTTGCCGCCGGCGAGCCTGGAAAAAGCGGAAGAGCATTTTAAAAAAGCGATCGCCCTCAATCCGACCAACATCAATCATCACCTGGAGCTCGGCCTCACCTATGAAGAAATGAATGCATGGGACAAGGCCAACGCTGAATATCAGACCGTGGCCTCGCTGCAATCGGTCAAGAGCATGGATCCCAAATACAAGGCCGAGGCTGCCGAACGCCAAAAAGAGATAGCCAATAAACTGTGATCCCATCCGATGTGCACAATAACGTCGGATCGTTTTCATCAACGATACACTGTTGTCAGAAATTGTGCACCCTGCGTCAAAAATGTCCGCTGTTTTGACGCAGGGATAATATATTGTCATTTCTGATGTTGCGTCTACTGTGCCAGCCACTTCATCTCCTCTCTCCAAGTCATGCAAAGATCTTGGCGCGAATTCAAACAATATTGTCGATTTTTGCAGGAAATCAATCAATTTTGTATTTTATTGCGCTTTACCCGATGAGTTCTGAATGAATATGAAACATCGTAACTAAATGATTAATATGATATTAACTTCTATTTTCATCCAGCGACGAAATGCGGATTTTCATACATTATCGGCATTTCTTTTGCCATTGCAAGGGTATGATGGAACAGAACAGAACAATCGCGAACGCTGCCGGGTTTCAACGCGCCGGCGGCTTGTATAATCCTGAATTTGAGCACGATGCGTGCGGCGTTGGCTTTATCGCTCGTCTCGATGCGGCTCCGAGCCATCAGGTCGTGCTGGATAGCGTCAGGATTCTGGTCAATCTGGAACATCGCGGCGCCATCGGCAGCGATGCCGGCACCGGCGATGGGGCCGGACTGCTCTTTCAGCTGCCGGATGAGTTTTTCCGCTCCATTGAGGGCGAACTCTGTTTTTCATTGCCGGCATACGGTGACTATGCGGTGGGCATGGTGTTCCTGCCGACCGAGGCGGCTTTGCGCGAAGATTGCAAAGCCGCTTTTGCAAAAATCGCCGGCGTCGAAGGCGCCGGCGTTCTTGGCTGGCGGCGTGTGCCGACAAACAATGGGGGCCTCGGAAAATTGGCCCGCTCAACTGAGCCGATCATCGAGCAGCTCTTTTTGGCTCGCGGGACTATCGCCAGAGACCATTTTGAGCGCAAAATGTACGTCATCCGTCGCCTCGTCGAAAAGCAAGTGGCCGGCTGGCCGGGCATCGATGCCAGCCAGTTTTATGTCGTAACCCTGTCGAGTAAAATCATCACCTATAAAGGATTGATCACCGGGGCGCAGCTGGCATCCTTTTATGCGGACGTGAACGAGGCGGCATTCAAATCAGCTTTTGCCCTGGTGCACCAACGATTCAGCACCAACACCCTGCCGACCTGGCAACTGGCGCAGCCGTTTCGCGTGCTCGCCCATAATGGCGAAATCAATACCATACGCGGCAACATGAACCGCATGAAGGTGCGCGAAGCGCGCGTTCAACATCCTCTGTTCGGCGACGACATTGAAAAGATCAAGCCAATTTTTCAGGCCGGCAGTGATTCGGCTATCTTTGATAACGGCCTTGAACTGCTCATCCAGGCGGGTCGTTCGCTGCCGCATGCCATCATGATGATGATCCCGGAAGCCTATGGTCCGGAAATTCGCATGAGCCGCGATAAACAGGCATTTTACGAGTACCATTCCGCGCTCATGGAGCCATGGGACGGCCCGGCAGCGGTGGTCTTTTCCGACGGTCGCTACATCGGCGCAACGCTCGACCGTAACGGTTTGCGCCCTGCCCGCTACACCATCACCAAAGACGGCATAGTGGTCCTGGCGTCCGAGACCGGCGTGCTGGAGTTTGCGCCGGAAAACATCTTGCGGCGCGGCCGTCTGCAGCCCGGCAAAATGTTTCTGGTTGATCTGGATCAGCATCGAATCGTGCCGGACAATGAAATCAAGGCAAAAATCTCGCGGCAGAAACCCTATCGTCGCTGGGTGAAGGCCAATCACGTCGAGTTGCGCGGCTTGTTCGCCCCGGCGCACGTTCCCAAAATAGAAGAGAAAGAGCTCCTCCGCCTGCAGCACGCCTTTCTCTACACGGACGAAGAACTCAAAATGATCCTCGGTCCCATGGCGATCCGCGGTCAGGAACCCGTCGGTTCAATGGGGAATGATGTCTCTCTGGCTGTGCTCTCGGATCGACCGCAGCTGCTCTTCAATTACTTTAAGCAGCTTTTTGCTCAGGTCACCAATCCGCCGATCGATCCATTGCGCGAGCAATTGGTCATGTCGCTGGAGAGCTTTGTCGGGCGTGAAAAGAATTTTTTACAGGAGACGCCGGAACACTATCGCGGCCTCAAGCTGCAGCACCCGATTCTGACGCCATCCGATCTGGCCCGCATCCGCCAATCGGAGAACGAATATGTCACGACAGCTGAAATTGACATGCTTTTCCCAACGACCGGTGGCGGCGAAGCGTTGCGCTCCGCACTGGAAGCCATTTTTCGACAGGCGCGTCAGGCCATCCAGGATGGCGTCAGCCTGATCATCCTGACCGATAAAAACCTGGCGCACGATCGCGCCCCCCTTCCGGTCATGCTCGCGGCGTCTGGTCTGCACCATTTTCTCATCAGGGAGGGGATCCGCAACATGGCTGGCATTGTCCTCGAGACGGGCGAAGTGCGAGAAGTGATGCATTTTTCAATGCTCATCGCCTTTGGCGCCGATGCCATCTGCCCCTACCTCGCCTTTGCGACCATTCGCGACCTGGTCGAAAACAATTTGCTCGAGGAGCAGCTCACGCCAGAAGAGGCAATGGATAATTACATCACCGCGGTGAAAAAGGGTCTGCTGAAGACCATCAGCCGTATGGGGCAGTCGACCATTCACAGCTTTTTCGGCTCCCAGATATTCGAATGCGTCGGCATCAGCAAAGAGGTCATCGATAACTATTTTTGCGGCGCTGCATCGCGAGTCGGTGGCCTGGGACTGAGCGAGATTGCCCGGGAAGTCCTGCTGCGTCATCGCGTGGCCTTTCCGGATGACGGCCCAATGCCGACGCTGCTCGATCCGGGCGGTGTCTACCACGCCCGCAAAGGCGGCGAAAATCACATGTGGTCGACCGCAGCGATCTACAAGCTGCAGCTGGCGACGCGCGTCAACGACTATGCTGTTTTCAAAGAGTACACGACTTTGATGAATGAGGAGGTGGCCAAGCGGTCGATGCTCCGCAGCCTGCTCAAATTCAAAAAAAGCGAGCCCATACCCATTGCAGAGGTCGAACCGGTCGAAAAGATCACCAGGCGATTCGTCGGCGCTGCCATGTCATTCGGTTCCATCAGCCGCGAAGCGCACGAGGCCGTCGCCATCGCCATGAATCGGCTGGGAGGGCGCAGCAACTCGGGTGAGGGCGGCGAAGATCCCGACCGCTATATCCCCTTGCCCAACGGTGACCTGCGCCTGTCGCGCATCAAACAGATCGCCTCAGGGCGTTTCGGCGTGACGACTGAATATGTCATGAACGCCGATGAGCTGCAGATCAAAATCGCCCAGGGCGCCAAGCCGGGAGAGGGAGGCCAACTGCCGGGACATAAGGTGAACGAAGAGATCGCCCGCGTGCGACACGCCATTCCGGGCGTCACGCTGATTTCACCGCCGCCGCACCACGACATCTATTCGATCGAGGATCTGGCCCAGTTGATCTTTGATCTCAAAGCGGTGAATCCGGCCGCCAACGTATCGGTCAAGCTGGTCTCCGAGGCCGGCGTCGGCACGATTGCCGCCGGCGTAGCCAAGGCCAAAGCCGACACGGTGCTCATTTCAGGCCATGATGGCGGCACCGGCGCGTCGCCGCTCAGCTCCATCAAGTATATCGGATTGCCCTGGGAGCTCGGCCTGGCGGAGACGCAGCAGACACTCATGCGGAATCACTTGCGCGATCAAATTCGCCTGCAGACGGATGGTCAGTTAAAGACCGGCCGCGACCTCGCCATTGCGGCGTTGCTCGGCGCTGAAGAATTTGGCTTTGGGACATCCCTGCTCATCACTTTGGGCTGCGTCATGATGCGTAAGTGTCATCTCAACACCTGCCCGGTCGGCGTCGCCACCCAGGATCCTCGCCTGCGCGAAAAATTCGGCGGCAGCCCTGATTTCGTCGAACGATATCTGCGATTCATTGCGCAAGAGCTCAGAGAGTATATGGCAGAGCTCGGCTTCAGAACCGTCGAGGAGATGGTCGGTCGCGTCGACAGGCTCGAATACGAACCGCCGGAGCATTGGAAGGGCAGGACGCTCGATCTCACACCTCTGCTCGACTCTGATGCGACCAGTTTTCCACGTCACAAAACCAGGCCACAAGTGCTGAATTCGCATGCAGAGATCGACACCCGCTTGCTCGAGCTGGCCAGGCCTGCGATCGAAAAGGGCGAAAAGATCAAGATCGAACTGCCGGTTCGCAACATTCACCGCGCTGTCTGCGCCCGGTTGAGCGGTCAAATTGTCAAGCAACTGGGGGCAAAAGGACTGCCAGACAGGTCGATCGAGATCACTCTGTCGGGTTCGGTCGGCCAAAGTTTTGGCGCATTTCTGGCGCCCGGCATTCATGTCAAGATCAAGGGCGATGTGAACGACTATATGGGCAAAATGATGTCCGGCGGCCGAATCATTGTGGCGCCGCCGGATGACGCCGGCTTTGAGCCGCACGAGAATGTCATCGTCGGCAACGTGCTCTTGTACGGCGCTACGGCCGGTGAAGTCTATATCAACGGCATCGCCGGCGAGCGATTCATGGTTCGCAACTCGGGTGCGCGCGGCGTCGTTGAAGGCGTCGGCGATCATTGCTGTGAATACATGACCGGCGGCGTGGCCGTCATCCTGGGACGAACGGGCAAAAATTTTGCCGCCGGCATGAGCGGCGGCGTCGCTTATGTTTGGGATGAAACAGAACTGTTCGATACACACTGCAATCTCGACATGGTCGATCTTGAGAGCGTCTGGCACAAAGAAGACAAGCGACAACTGCAGCAGATGATATCAGATCACTATCACTTTACCAACAGCCCGCGGGCCAAATTCATCCTGGATAATTGGGAAGCGCAGGTTCCTCTCTTTGTCAAGGTCATACCGATCGATTATCGCCGGGTGCTCGAACGCATGCGACTGCAGGAAGAGGCGGATAAGCACACCGTGGCTGTCACCGAGGAGGTCTATGATGGCTAGGGCAACCGGATTTATGGAATACGCCCGCGAGGAGGCGCCAAAGCGGCTGGTGCACCAGCGGGTGCGCGACTATGGGGAATTCGAGCAGTTGCTGCCCGAGACCAGATTGATCGAGCAGGCGGCGCGCTGCATGGATTGCGGCGTGCCATCCTGCCATATGTACGGCTGTCCGCTGGAAAATCGCATTCCCGATTTTAACGATCTCGTCTACAAGAATCACTGGCGGCGCGCATTGGAGGTGCTGCATTCGACGAACAACTTTCCCGAGGTCACCGGACGCATCTGCCCGGCGCCGTGCGAGACAGCATGCACTCTGGGCATCAGCCAATTGCCGGTGAACATCAAACACATCGAACTGCAGATCGTTGAGCGCGGATTTCGCGAGGGCTGGATCAATCCCAATGTCCCGATAAAAAAAACGAACAAGCGAATCGCTGTCATTGGTTCAGGCCCGGCCGGTCTGGCCGCTGCCCAGCAACTGGCGCGCGCTGGTCACGATGTCGTCTTGATGGAACGCGCCGACCGCATCGGCGGCCTGCTGCGCTATGGCATTCCCGATTTCAAACTGGAGAAATGGATTCTCGACCGCCGCATGGAGCAGATGGCGAAAGAGGGCGTCACCTTTGAGACGGGTGTCGATGTCGGCGTGGATTTGTCGGTTCATTACCTGCAGCGCTCCTTTCACGCCGTCATCATCGCCGCCGGCGCAACCGTACCGCGAGATTTGCCCGTCCCCGGGCGTGAGCTCGACGGCGTTCACTTTGCCATGGAATTTTTGCAGCAGCAGAACAAGGTGAATGCCGGCGATGTCTCGTCGGCAAAGCAGATTACGGCCAGAGACAAGCACGTCATCGTCATCGGCGGCGGCGACACCGGTTCCGACTGCGTCGGCACCAGCATCCGACAGGGTGCGCGCAGCGTGACGCAGCTTGAGCTGCTGCCCAAACCGCCGCAGAGTCGAGCGTCGCGCAATCCCTGGCCCGAGTGGCCAACGATCTATCGCACCTCGTCATCGCACCAGGAGGGCTGCGACCGGCACTGGTCGGTTCAGACGACGGCGCTTGAAGGTGTCGATGGCGCGGTGAAAAAACTCAAGGCCCTTCGTCTCGACTGGCAGCAGGCTGCGGCTGAAAAATGGACGAGGCGAGAGATCGCCGGCTCTGAATTTGAGCTCGATGCGGATCTCGTCCTGCTGGCCATGGGTTTTTTGCACGTTGCGCCAGGGCCGCTGGTGCAAGATTTCGGCCTGCGGACAGACCAGCGCGGCAATATTGTCGTGGACGCCAATATGATGACCACTGAAAAAGGCGTTTTTGCCGCCGGCGACGCCGTGCTCGGCGCGTCTCTCGTGGTGCGAGCCATCTATCAGGGACGCCGCGCTGCGGCAGGGGCGAATATCTTTCTCAAACAGTCCTGATTTTACGCCCAATGCAGAGCTGATAACTGGACATTCAGTCTTTTCTCGAGATCCTTTGTGTTTTTGCGGCTGGTGTTGAACTTATATCGACTTGCCAGAAACTGACCTTTTTCACAAATTTTGTAAAACGTCAGTTACAGGCAGCAAAAGCCTCAAGAACCTGATAAAAAAGCACACAGCCCTCTATAAGATCGCCCAGAATATCCATT
>RQOI01000485.1 GCA_003854995.1 Candidatus Zhuqueibacterota bacterium | reverse complement strand
GACATGGCGAATCTCGGCGTGCACCAGATTGATGATTGCCGTTTTCTCGCCGGCCTCAACGGCCTGCCGAGGCGAGTGATCAGTTTTGGCGAACGCTGGGGTTATGATGATGATGGCGAAACGCCGAATACGAATGTCGCTCTGTTTGAGTACGATATCCCACTGATCATCGAAGTCCGCGGTCTACCCATGCAAAGAGATGTCAATGCCATGGACCATGTGAAGGGCATCCGCGACGGCAATATCATCATGTGCGAGAACGGTTATTTTGCCGGTGGTCGCGGGGGGGGATGGGTTTATGATCTTGATGGCAAAAAAGTCAAACAGTTTCCGGGTGACGGCGGCGGCCTGCACCAGGAGAATTTCATTCAGGCGGTCCGCAATCGAGATCGAACGATTCTTCACTCCGAGGTGGAAGAGGGTCACTTTTCGGCGACTGTTTGTCACATGGCAAACATCAGTTATATTGTCGGTTCGAACGCTGATTTCGACGCCGTTACGAAAGCCGTGCAAGACTGTCCGCAGGCGCTCGAGCGCGTCGCCAACATGCAGGAGCATCTGAAAAAGAATGAGATCGATTTGCAGGCACAGCCGGTCAAGCTCGGTGCGTCGCTGAAATTCAATGCCGCGGAAGAAAAATTTGAGGGCGATCTGGCCTACGAAGCGAACATGTTCTTGAGTCGGAACTATCGCGAGCCGTTTGTTTTGTCTGCGTGAGGCTGATTTCTCCTCTGAATCGATTTTACAATACCCGATGCATGTTCTGTACCGGGTATTTTTATCTTTTGCTGCAGAACACGCACGCCATCGCTATCCTGAAAAAAGACGGATGCGCGAGGTGAGATAAATGTGCAGTGCAGCAATCTAAAATCAGGAGTTCTTTGAAATGAAATTTATCTTTTATACAGTGCTGCTTTTTTTTTCAAGTTCGCTTTTGTTTGCGGCTGACTGGCCGCAGTTTCGCGGTCCAAATCGCAACGGCATCTCACCGGAGACAGGTCTTTTGAAGAGTTGGCCGGAGGGTGGTCCAGCGAAGATCTGGTCGATCAGCGGCATCGGTACGGGTTGGGGATCGGCTGCCATTGTCGACAATGCAATCTACATCGCCGGCGATATCGACAAGGTGGAAACCGTCACCGCCCTGCATCTGGACGGGAAAGTCAAGTGGAAGACAACAGTGAGCGAATACTGGGGCAAGTCTTATCCGGACGCGCGCACGACACCGACGATCGATGGCGATCGACTCTATGTCAACAGCGGGCGCGGCAATGTCGCCTGTCTCAACGTCAAAGACGGTAAAATCATTTGGCAGGTGCAGACGGTGAAAGAGTTTGGCGGCGAGTATCACAGTTGGGGGATTGCGGAGTCACCTTTGATCGTGGGAGATCTCGTCATTGCCACGCCGGGCGGCAAAGAGGCGTCTGTTGTGGCGCTGGATAAAAAAAGTGGCAAAACGGTCTGGACATCTTTTGGTCTATCCGACAGGGGAAGCTATTGCTCGCCCATTCTGGTAGAATATGGCGGCAAGAAAATCATTGCGACCATGCTCGAGAAGCACTTTAGCGGCATCGATGCCAGCGACGGCAAAGTCTTGTGGAAGGACGCTTTCGAAGAGTATCAAAAGGGCAAAGAGATCAACCCGGTCAGCCCGGTGCACATCGACGGCATGATTTACACCACAAGCGGCTATGATGATGGCGGTGCACTGTACGTGCTGGCAAAGGACGGCACATCTGTGACGCGCAAATGGGTGGATACCGCTCTGGATGTTCACATCGGTGGTGTGGTGGCGCTGGATGGCGTCATCTACGGCGCCAGCTGGGAGGGAAATCGCGATGGCAGCTGGGTGGCCCTTGATTGGAACTCTGGTGCAGTCTTGTGGACGCATAAATGGATCAACAAAGGCGCGATCATCTCGGCCGATGG
>RQOI01000484.1 GCA_003854995.1 Candidatus Zhuqueibacterota bacterium | reverse complement strand
TACCAATCCGCGCAAAGGATATATCTGTCTGGAATCAGAGGGCGGCGTCATCGATTTCCGCAACATTCGCATTCAGGAATTGCCCGGTAGTGTGCCGCCACCCGAGGTGACGGCGGCGGCGGCGCGCGGATTCCATTCGCTTTACAACGGCCTGGATCTGCGCGGCTGGAAGCAGGTGGCGGGAAATGAAGGCCACTGGTGCGCCAAAGACTGGATTCTCGACTATGATGGCCAGAGCGAGGCGGATGGGGAGGATGTGCATCTGTGGACGCAGCAGCATTTTCGCAATTTTACACTGATCGTCGACTGGCGATTGCCGGATGAGCCGCGTGTTGAGGAGGTTCCGGTGGTGCTGCCGGACGGCTCGACGTTGAAAAATGGCGACGGCGACGAGGTCCTGATCCCCGTGCGGGACGCCGGCGACAGCGGCATCTATCTGCGCGGGTCGTCAAAAAGCCAGATCAATATGTGGAACTGGCCCGTCGGCTCAGGCGAGATATATGGCTACCGGACGGATGCAAAGATGCCGCCAGAAGTGCGGCGCGCCGCCACCCCGATCCAAAATGCGGACAATCCGGTGGGCGAATGGAACCGCTTCGAGATCACCGTCATCGACGAGGAGGTCACTGTCCTGCTGAACGACAAGCTGGTCATCGACAAAGCGCGTCTGCCGGGAATGCCGGAACGCGGGCCCATCGCCCTGCAGCATCACGGCGATCACGTGCAATTCGCCAATATATATATAAAGGAACTGGATTAGCCAGAAAAATTTGCGCACACAAAGCAACAGGCTGCGCAAGGTTTCTTTGTGTGAGAATGACGCCGGAATGAATCGATGTGCTGTAGGTATCGTCAGCGTCGCCGCTTAAATGTGATCGAATAGAGAATATGTCTTTTTTTATATGACTCATTTCTACTGAGGAGTTTATGATGCAAAAATTACTGTTCTGCGCGATTTTCGCCGCACTCGTCTTTGCCTGCAACAAAGACAATAGCACCGAACCAGAGACCAAGACGCCGACAGAGGATTCGTCCTTCTTTTTCCCGTTGGAGGTTGGCAATATCTGGTACTATTACGAAGAGGGCCATTCGGATGCCACACAGAGCGTTCGCGTGTGGGAATCGATCAGCCTGGATGACACCACCTATTTTCTGCACGGCAATAAATTAGCCTATGCTGACACCCTGCATCAGGATAAATGGGGTCGCGTCTACAGACGATTCAATGGCAAAAACCTGCTCTGGCTCGATTTTTCAGTTGAGGATGGCGGCACATTTCATTTCAGGCTGTCGGAGAAACTCGATTATCTGGTGACAGTGACGCGACAGCTGACGATCGAATATGATGGCCAAAAGTTTGAAAACTGCATCCAATTTGATTTCGATGTGCCCACGATCAAGACTGAAGAGGAGACCATCGTGCTCGCTCCGGACGTGGGGATAATCAAGCACGTGACCGTCTGGAACACGAAATATCTGAAATCGTGGGATCTGCAATGACCGGTGCGGCGATGTTGGCTCGCGCGCGGCCGCGATGCGCAAGTTATTTCAGCAGCGTCATTTTTTTGCTCAGGCTCTCACCCGCGCCGGTCAAACGGCAGACGTACAGGCCGGACGGCAGCTGATGCCCCGCGTCATCTTTGCCATCCCATGTCACGCTATGCTCCCCGGCTTCCTGCTGGCCATCTGCCAACAGTCGAACGTGTTTCCCGTTCACATCATAGAGAGCGAGGACGACAGACTGCGCTGCGGGCAGAATGTAGTGGATCGTTGTGTTCGGATTGAAAGGATTGGGATAGTTTTGCGCCAGCAAAATTGTCCTGGGCAGCGGCGTCCGGATGGCTATCGCGCCGATTTCAGCGGCCCGAGCCGCTGCGTTGACCGCTGACAGACGATAGGTGTAAGTGACGCCGCGCTGCACCTCGCGGTCGATCAGGCTGTACGCGCCCGTGCGCTGGGGTGGAATCATCGCCACTGTCCTCGTTGAATCACTGCTCTTATCCATCCGCTCGACGAGAAAGCCGCGCACATCAGATTCAGCGCCGGTCTGCCAGAATAGCTGTACGGCGTCGTCTTTGAATTGCGCCGTCAGTGAG
>RQOI01000483.1 GCA_003854995.1 Candidatus Zhuqueibacterota bacterium | reverse complement strand
TCGGCCAGGCGCACTCTGGCTGATGCTGTCATGCTGCTGAAAGTGATTTGATAAACTATTTCTTGACAATCAGCAGCGCTTTTAGTAAATTATTCGACCTGAAATTCCGGTGTAGCTCAATCGGCAGAGCGGGTGGCTGTTAACCACTAGGTTGTAGGTTCGAGTCCTACCACCGGAGCATCAAGCCCAGCAAGACGTGCTGGGCTTTTTCATTGGCCGACGCCTTTGTCCATTCACGCGGCAGGCACACCGTATCAGTGGACGAGAATGAGACGCTTTGCCTGTTTGAAATCCCCTGCGATCATCTGATAGTAATAGACGCCGGTCGGCCATTCCTGGCCGTTGACCTTGATCCTAAAAGTCCCAGCCGGCATATTCTCATCTTTCAACACTGCAACTGATCGTCCGAGCGCATCATAAATATCAATCCGCACTCTCTGCTGCGCGGGCAAATCGAATTGAATGATGGTGTTTTCGTTGCACGGATTTGGATAGGCGTCGTAAAGCCGATAAGCGACCGGCAGAGAGGCGGCCGCCATATGAACGGGCGCAGGCGAATCGGTGATGAACCATGTTTTTGAAACCGCATAGTCGGGATTCCCCTGCCAGCCGACGACGGACTTTCCCTTGACATAAACCGTATGAAACTGGTCGGGCAGCAGGTCTTCAAGTACGATGGATGGCTCAACGACGATGCTGCGTTCTTCACTCCACTGAGCGTGCGGATCGTTGAGGACAAATTTATAGGATACAATTCCCGGGCCGCCAATCGTCAATGTCGCGTTCGTCTGCGTCGTCGTATCCGACGGTTCACCAGAGATCGACGCACCTGCCGGCACATACGCGCCGATGTCCAGACCATTCGGACCGGCGCCAATCGCCGGCGATGTCGGTTTGAGATGGAAATCACGGCCACCGATGAACTGCGGATCTTGATCGCTGTTTTGTACTCCAAGTGCATGCTGCGAGGCATCGATGATGCCATAGCTGAAACTGATGACCGGATCTCGTTCGCCGGGCTGCGAGAATTGGTTCCTGAACGCCAGTCCATAGTCCCAAAAAATATTGCCGCTGAAAGTGGCGCCCTTGCCCGGATCAACGTCCCGGTCGGGCCATTCACTAAAGTTGATGACGCCGGAATCGGATTTGACAAAAGTGTTGTGCTCCGCCTGCATGCTGCAGTCCTCTTTTAAAAGGACGGCGTGGTCATTATCATAAAACAGATTTCGGACGACGACGATGTCAGAGGTCTTGCCGTTTCGGAGGCCGGTGGCAATGGCATTGGATGTGCTCGAACCATCGTGCCCTTTGTGAAAGTTCATGAAGGTATTGCCTTCGATATAAGCGTCGGCACCGTCGAGATCGAGGCCATCGTCACTCCCACCGAGAAAGTGATTATCATAGACCTGCAAGATGGGGCCGGGAAGCTTGCAGTCGGTGAAATCGATCACATCATTGTAGCCGAGAGGTGCGCCGAATGTATTGCCGATGAGAATCAGATACTCCTCATCCTGCAAATACTCACCATGGATGACCTCAACCTCGTCGACACTGGGAAAAATGCAATGCTGAATGATAGCCGCCGGATGGTAGACCTCAACGATCGTCCGATCCGTGCTGTTCCAGGTGCAATGATCGAGCACGACTTGCGCGCGATGAATGTCAATGATTTGTCCCAGGTTGTCTCCATATTGCATGTCGGCATAGCACAGCATGTTCTCCTGCAAGGTGGCGTAGAATTCGATGCCGTTCCAGTGATCTGACGTCTCCGGCCGGCGCGTCAATGTGATTCGATTCTCTTGTTCGCCGAGAGCGACCAGTCGGCCGGATTGAATCTGCAGACCGGCATTGTCATGAAAGTAGAGCGTGCAGCCCGGCTCGATTTTCAGGGTGACGCTGGCTGGAACGACGACGTCGGCTGTGATGCGCCATGGCGATAGCGCCGCGGTCAGCGTTGTGTCCGCCCGCAGGACGCCGGCGAGCTCTTGACTAAAACTGATCTTTATTAAAGATAAGAAAAAGATAGCGATAAAGATAGAATGCCGATGCATTTGAGCTCCCTTACAGTTTTTGTTTTTTCAATGCGTTAATGGTCGTGATACTCTGAATATCAGGATGCTCGTCAATTGGTCGTTCAGCTGAGGATCAGATGCTGAACATTTTCTGATGCACCCCATCCAGGGCCACCTTGATGCGCGCTTGCGGGCAGAGAACCTTCAGGAACAATTCTCCGGGAATGACAGCTTTGTAGTCAATATTCAGATTGTGCAGGACATCAAAGAGCTGCTCGGCGACAGCGGTGCCCACACCAATGCCATCGCCCACGATGGCCAGCAATGCCCATTCTGTTTCCAGATGCGCATCCGTTGTCATTTCCCTGATCAGGCGCAGCGCATAGTTTCCATCGCCGCGAGAAACGCCGGCCAGGCCGAGGCCTTGCACGGATTGCCAGAGCTTGAGATGAATTTTATTCTTTGAAAAGAGATGCGGAATTCTCAGGGCATCATTCTGATTCAACGCAAAACGAATGACCGCAATGTCTTCATCCGCCGACACGCCGGTCACTGCGCCCCTGCCGATCGGTGCGCTGAAAACAGTGGTGCCGATACGCCCGGACAGCGAGGAGCCGAGAGACAAATTGATATTGTGGCGTTTGGCAAACTCGATTGATGTCTTGTGCAGCATCTTGGCGCCTCCTGCCGCCATTTCGAGCGCTTCGTCATAGTGAATGTTATCGATACGCTTTGCGCTCGGAACCTTCGCCGGATCGGCCGTATAGATGCCGTCGATATCCGACATGATTTCGCAGCCATCTGCCTGCAACGCAGCGGCCAGCGCCGCCGCCGTCGTGTCCGATCCGCCGCGGCCCAGAGTCGTGATGTCGTTGCCTTCCGAGACACCCTGAAAGCCGGCAATGACGACTATTCTGTCTTTTGCCAGCTCTTCCCTGATCCGTTCTCCGTCAATGTGCAGAATACGAGCATTGCCGTGGTTCCCGTCTGTCAGTATGCCGACCTGTGCGCCGGTGAAGCTGATGGCCTGGTAGGCGCCGATCTCATTGATCGCCAATGCCAGAGCTGCGATCGATATCTGTTCGCCGCTTGATAACAGCATATCCATTTCTCGTTTATCCGGATTGGGATTGAGTTCATGTCCGAGCGTGACGAGATTATCCGTCGTCTTGCCCATGGCGGAGACGACGACGACGAGTTCGCAGCCCTGTTTTTTCCGTTCGACAACATGTCGGGCGACACGGCGAATATGATCGGCTGTCGCCAGAGAACTGCCGCCATACTTTTGTACAATGAGAGTACGTGAGTTTTGCATGATCATTTCCAGGGGAATTAAAGTATCTCGTGCATGTTGAATTAGCCCGGCGGCGGCAAGTAGATGAAGGTCCAGTTCAATTCCAGCCGCGCATCAGGAAAGTGCTCCGGCAAAGGTTTGAAAGGAGCGGACGCCCTGACCGCATTCAGGCACGGCTCAACGAGAGAGTCGTGACCTTTGTTGCCGAGCACTTGGACGTGCTGCAGAGTGCCGTCTCGACGCAAAACGATTTGAATGTATACTTCACCGCTGACAGCGCCCATTCGATAGTAGGCGGCCGGCGGATACCAATGTTCGCCAAGTCGACGCTTCATATACAAAATATAGGGCGCGTATTCCCATTCATAGGTGCTGAGGGAGATGCCGCCCAGGAGGTCGGCGCTGGATTGCTGATTGTCCCAGTTGGCATCGTCGGAGAATGGGCTGGAAAGCGTCGAGCCGGGATTGCTCGCCCCTCGCAGCACCTCCTTGCTGAATTTTTGCCGCCGGGCTGCCAAAGCCTGGCTCCAGATCGGCACATCGCCCGCCTGGTAAGGATCCTGTTCGCCCTCCTGAACCTCCGCGTTTTCACCGCGATCGGTTTCTCCCGGCTGGTCCTGCTGCGCCTGTTCCTGACTGTACTCCGGATCGCCTGCAGCGCCGCCGGCAAAGATCTTATAGTCCGAAATGCCCTCGCTGAAAGACAAGCCCTCCGGCATATTCGGATTGTCGAGCATATCCTGTGCGCGCGCATTTTTATCGGACAGGAACTGCGCATCATCCGGAGGCGCATCGAGGCGGGCCTCTTCAGGCGTCTCGACCAGCTCCTGCGGCTGCTGATAGGGATCGACCAGCTCAAAGGTCAATGGTTCTTCGGGCTGCACCTCCGCCTTTGCCAGGTCGATCAATCCGGAAATGCCGGCGAGAGGTTTGTATAGCAGGAGCGTGAGAAGATGAATGGCAATCGATACGATCAGTGCGATCCTGTAAGGACGATGTTTGAGCAATAATATCCTTTCAAGTCGTGCTTTCTCATGCATCCAAAGTTTATACCAGAAAAATTAGTCCTTCGCGTCATGAAAAGCAAGCTATTTGTAGAATGTGCGTTCCGGCGGGAACAGTGACCGCATTTAGACGTATGAGAAATATCAATCCTTTACGTCAATTCGCCGCAGACCTGGACAGAAGTGGTGTCAACGAACTCTAAAATAATTTTGCAGGCGACTCTCTGCTCTTTGCTGCTGCACGCGTTCGTCCTCGCGCTTTTCTCCATCATTAAATGGCGCAGCACGCCTGCAACAGATGTGGAAATAGTTTTTCAAAATGAGCAAGTCGCGCTCGTAACGACGAGACCCGATGACGCAGAAATCGCGCCCCAGTCCAGCACCACAGAGGCCACCTTTGATCGCGCTCCGGTTGCGCCGGAGCCAGTAGTCAGCGCGAACGCAATGGATACGGCGTATGTGGATACGACTAAAAATTTTGATCGTCTGACATTTTTCTCTCATTCCCCCCGCCTGTCGTTTCAACGATCGCTGCATGAAATCGAAATGGACTCTTTGGATTCGCTGGCGAACAGGCCGCCGACGATGCTGCCGTTTGACTCTGCAAAGAATTGGCAGCAGTTCAACGTCACGCCGGGTCCCTATGCTGATCGTGTTCAGCGCGGCATAGAACAGCAGAACCTGGGGCAACCGCGGCCGCTGGTGTTGACAGAGGCCCTCAACGAAGCCGCGCACTCTCTTTCTGATCTGCTCAACAAAGACAGGGATGAAAAGCCGGTCCGGCTTGATTTTGTGCCGAGCGAAGTCGAGCTCGATGTTTTGCAGATTGTTTGGGAAAACGACAGCGCCACGGACATTGATATCTATGCTGCACTGGATTCAAGCGTCCGCATCACCGCTGTCGATTTGAATCGAACGCTGGAAAAGCTCGATCAAAAGGGAATTTTGCGACGATCACTGGTGTCGCCGAGAAACGAGTTCACTTTGCCGTTGGGCAAAATCGAGATGAGCGCTACGAATCGCCGAAATCGTGTTTATCAATATGAATCTCGAATTGACGTCAGTGAGGTCCTGCGCTATCTGCAGGCCGTCCTGTACGAGACAGAAAACAGGCCTGCAAATGTCGCGAATGATACGACGCGCGCGAGATTCATCAATGGTTTGAAAGCAAAGATAATGAAATTGATTGATGAAACAGGATGAGGTTATTTCCTCGCCCGTATCAGCACGATCATGCCGATCACGCCAAAGACAATGTTGGCGAACCATGCCGCCAGCAAGGGCTCGATTTTGCCATTATGGCCCATCGCCTGCGTTGTCTTGAGGATGCCAAAATAGACAAAAGTCACTGCAAGACTGATCCCAAATCCTTTGGCCGCGCCACTGCGCCGCGTTTGCGAAGATGACAGCGGGCTGCCAAAAAGCACGATGATGAAATTGGCAAAGGGCAGGGCGATTTTCAGATAGAGATCGACGCGCCAGCGATCAGGATCTGCGCCGTTCCTTTCGACTTCTTTAATAAAATCTTTCAGCTCGTTGTAGGACATTTCCTCCGGGATTTTGAGCTGCTTGGCGATGTTATCCGGCAGCAGCGTTGCGCTGAAAAATTGCCTTTGGTCAAAGGGCGACGCGATCTCTCCCTCTGCGGTGAAATATCTCTCATAGCCGGTCTGCAGCAGCCAGAGGCTGTCCTGCCAGGTGATTTTTTTGGCATCCACGCGGCTCTTCAAGGTGTCACCCTGGAATGTTCGGATGCTGACCGTATTGCCGACATTGTTGAGCACGTTATAGTAACGCATCGTGATGCGACGATCCTGCTCATCTCGAATGTAGATATCATCCAGCCGTTGCTGCCGCGAACGATTGTTTTCATACTGCTCGCGCAGATCAGACTGGCGTTCTGTCGCGCGGGGGACAAGATAATTTGCAATGCCCATGGCGATGAGACTGACAAAAATGGCAATCACAAATAGTGGCAAAAAGATGCGATAGAGAGAGACGCCCGCCGCCTTCATGGCGACGATTTCATTTTGGCGCGCCAGATTTCCCACACTGAAAAGTGCAGAGATCAACATGGCGACGGGCAGGACGAGCACAAGGATGAAGGGTATATAGTTCAAGTAGAAATCTATCACCGCTTTTATGGGATAGTGATTATTGAGGAACGTATCAAGATTTTCGATGAGATCGACAATCACAAACACAGAGATGAATCCCACGATGGCGAACAGTAGAATCTGCACAAATTTGCGCGTGATATATCGATCGAGGATGGTCATGTCAGACAGGGTTTCTCTTGAACAAAGGTTTTTTCGCAAATATGTTCAGTCGATCCCAGTCAATGAATGTCGCCTCATGAATCGAATGAAAGATGAGATAGATGCCGCCTGCGCCGCATAAAATATTTGCTGTCCACATGGCCCAGAACGGGGAGATAAATTGATTGTCGGCCAGCTCTTCGCCGCCGATCAGGGTCGCCCAATAGAGCAGGAAAAACAGAAAGGCGATGCCACCGGCGACGGCCAAACTGCCGCGTCTGGCCATGATGCCAAGCGGCGCACCAATCAGCACAAACACGATGCAGGCGATCGGGATGGAGTATTTCTTGTGAACTTCAACCAACAGCCGCCAGTTCTCCTTGTCCAGCGCTGCCAGCGATGAAATTTCGCTCTTGACCTGGTTTTTGAGATGGATATTATCGGATCGAATTCTTTCCAGTCGATATGGATTGTCAATGGTTTCCTCCGGCAACGGCGTATCAACGCCGGCGGTGTCACCCTGGTGCAGCGGCAGATATTTCATGAAATAACCGTGTATGAGTCCGGCGGCGCGCTGGCGGCGCTCAGCCAGGTCGATTCTATTGGCATTGACTTCTGCCAGCATCATCTGCGAGCTCTTTTCGCGATCCCCGCGATAACCCTCTTCCGTTCGCGTCAGCACCATGTCAGG
This sequence comes from Candidatus Zhuqueibacterota bacterium, assembly GCA_003854995.1. Lineage (GTDB taxonomy): Bacteria > Zhuqueibacterota > Zhuqueibacteria > Residuimicrobiales > Krinioviventaceae > Kriniovivens. The sequence goes on along the minus strand of RQOI01000483.1, from coordinate 3,905 downwards.
AACGGAAATCGACACCGTCTGCCGCGGAAAATCGATGGTGCTGTATTGCTCCATTTTGTCGAGATTCAGTTCGTGCATATAGCCGTCGTACAGGATGAGATAGAGCACGCCCGTCTGGTCGAGAAAAATTTTGCCTCGCTTGGCATGAATGAACGTGCTTTTGCCCGGGTCGCTGTTATCTTCGATGCTGATGCTGGTGACATAGGAGGTATCTGTTTTTCCCTCGATGCTTTGCACCAGCATACTGTAATCATCAATGTCATTGTACATGACGCCCGGTTCGATGTTCAGGGTGGGGCGTTTACGAAAAATATCGGATGCCAGGAGCTTGGTCCGATAATTTGCATCCGGCAGTACATTGTTGTTGAACCAGATCAAAAAGAGCGCCAGAACAATCGAGGCAAAAAAGACGGGCAGCATGATATTGAGGATGCTCACCCCTCCCGCTTTCATCGCCGTGATTTCACCATCGCCGGAAAGACGGCCAAAGGCCATGAGGGATGCGATGAGCACGGCCATGGGAATGGCAAGGGCGATGATCCAGGCCATGTTCAGCAAAAAAAACTCTGCAATGATGCTGAGACCGAGTCCCCGACTGAGAATTCGGCCGAGCTCTCGAAAAATGATATTCAAGAGGAAGACAAGCGTGATGATTGCCAGGCCAAATAAGAATGGGCCGACATGCTCTTTTAAAATATAGCGCCAGAGGATAAACATTTAAATGCGATTTCTAATAATTATGGAACTTTTGAATTCTACAAAGCGATAAAATATAGAAATTTGTACATGCACTTCCAATTGCTTTTTTCAATAATCACTTGATGTTTCTATTGAATTTTTTCGGCCTTTTGCTAAATTTGACCCTTTCGAATTCACACTGAAGATGAAAATGCCATGGACGTGCGAGGATAGATCTCACACCCGAATGAGCCAAAACATGGAGAAGCCTATAGAGACTTTTACTGTTACGAATTCACGCATTGCATGCGCCTGTTGTCATTTGTGATGAGAGAAAAAGTCTTGATGGCTCACCTCTCGAATAAAATCTTTTCTTTTCATCTGGCCATTGTGGTGACGCTCTCCTTTTGGGCATTGCCTGTTTACGCGCAGGAGGGAGGTGGGAGTGGTGCGTCGCTGCCGGATTACATCGGCATGCGTCTTGACAGCTATGGCTATGATCCTCGCGTTGATCTGAACGAAAAGGCGACTTTTTTGGGCTTTCACAAGGATGGTGTGCGCTCACCCATGGTGGAGAGTCGCGTGCCAGGGCTCAAGAGAACAGTTGAGATCGATTCGACCGGCAAGAATATCAATTTTACTGAAAAAATTGGCGATCTGGACTATCGACTGCCCCGATTCATTTCGCTCAGTGAATATGTCCAGGCCCGCCGTCATAGTTATATGCGGGAAAAGTTCGTCCAGACCGCAACGAGCAAGCTTGGCGATCAATACTCGAGAAGCGAGGGGGGCGGCGCCATTCGAATTGATATTCCCGTCGAAATCAAGAGCAAGGCGTTCCAAAAGATCTTCGGTGGCGGCACGGTCGGTCTCGATGTTTCCGGAGAAATCAGCATCAAGGGCGGATTCCGCAACGAAAAAAGAAGTGAAGTCAAAACGGCGCTCAATCGCGGTTCGGATAACACCTTTAAAATGGAGCAAACGCAACGCTTCAATGTGTCCGGCCATGTCGGCGAAAAAGTGACCATCAAAGTGGACCAGGATTCGGAACGGACGTTTGATTTTGAAAATAATATCAATCTGGAATACAAGGGGTATGAAGACGAGATCATTCAGACCATTCAAGCGGGAAATATATCACTGGAACTTCCCGGTACGCGATTTGTCACCTCAGGGGTGAAAAGCGCGGGACTCTTTGGCATCAAAACATCAGCGCAGATCGGCAACCTCAAACTTGTGGCAGTGGCGAGCCAGGAAAAAGGTGAGAAAAAGAAATTATCGCTCACCGGCGGCGCATCAGATGAGACCAAAGAGATAGACATCACCCGCTATAAAAGAGGCGTCTATTTCTTCCTGAGCGAGTTTTACCGTCACCAATATGTCGATCGCGATCCTGCTACTGGTAATCCCATCGTTCCTTTTGACCGCTGGGTGCAAAAGATTGAAGTGTACAAATCCGCGCCGAATTATCAGCAGCAATACGCCGAATCGATTCGCGGATTTGCGTTTGTGCCGGATTCGCTCGACGATGCCAGAGAACAGATCATCACCGCTCCGGACGACACGACGAACATCGATAATGTGACCCTCTACCGCGGCCATTTTCTAAGACTTGAAAAAGATGAATATTTTGTGCATGACCAGATGGGCTATATTCGTCTCAACACGGCATTGCAGGATGGTGAAGTGCTGGCAGTCGCCTATGAAGATAGCGCCGGCCGAACGCGGGGTATGATCAATTATGACAATACCGTCGATGATATCATCTATCTCAGAATGCTCAAGACCAAAGAACCACGCCCCACTGATCCGAGCTGGACGTTGGAATGGCAAAATGTGTATGCGCTTGGCGGCCGTAATATTGCACAGGACGGCTTTGAATTTCGCATATACTATAAACCGCCCTCCGGTGATCCGGAAGAGACGGTGACAGATTCGAATGGCAACAAGATCACCTGGCTGCAAGCCTTTGGCTTTGACAACAGCAATGAGAGCGGCGAGCCAATTCCTGATAACATTGTCGATAATAACCCATGGGTGATAAATTATGCTTTGGGAGAGGTCTTTTTTCCCCACCTGCGCCCCTTTGATCCCGAGGATCCCTATTTACGTTCATTGTTGAAATCGAACGATCCAAACAAGAACAAACTAGCGCCGGCCATCTATGATACGACTGTTCAGAGCGTCAAGGATAAGCAGGCAAAGTTCATTCTTGAAGTAAAGTCACAAAATAAAAGCGCCGAGTACAGCCTCGGCATGAACGTCATCGATGGCTCCGAAGAGGTGGCGTTGAATGGCCGCACGTTGACTCGCGGCGTCGATTATACGATTGACTATATGTTCGGTCGGCTGGTCATTCTGAACGAGCAGGCGCTCGCTGCAAACGCCACTCTCGATATCAGCTACGAGAGCAATCAGTTGTTCCAGATTGACAAAAAGACGGTCATGGGTGCGCGCGCAGAATACGCCCTGTGGGATGACAGCTTTATCGGCGCCACCTTCATGTATCTCAACGAGTCCACCCTGGACCAGAAGATTCGCGTGGGCAAGGGGCCGATGCGCAACATGATCTGGGACGTCAATACATCGCTCAGCGCTAAACCTTTTTTCTTGACAAAGATCGCCAATTTTCTGCCGTTCGTCGATACCCGCCAACCGTCAACTGTCAAGTTTGAGGGGGAAATCGCGCAGATATTGCCAAATCCGAATACGCGCAATAATGAATCAACGGACGACTATGAAGGCGTCGCCTACATCGATGATTTCGAAGCCTCCAAGCGCACGACGCCGTTGCCGATCATTCGTCGGGGTTGGCAATACTGTTCGCCGCCAAAGGCCAAATATCCCAGCTTGCCAATTACAAATTTATCCGATCGCGGCTGGATGAGCTATTATAATCCCTACAGCCAATATCCGATCGTCTGGATCTGGCCGAATCGCGATGTCAATTCAAACGTCGCCCAGACTACGAATATTTTAAAAATGAATTTTGTCCCTTCCGCAGAAAGCACCAGGCCGGAAGAGTCATGGTATGGAATTCAGAGATCGTTATCCTCCGGCTACAGCAACCAGACCGAGGCCAAGTACATCGAGGTGTGGATTAATAACGATCCAAATACCAACGCCACAATGCACATCGATCTCGGGCAAATCTCCGAGGACGTCATCCCGAACCAGATGTACGATACCGAAGATGTGATGAAAAACGGCATCCGAAATGGTCTTTT
>RQOI01000067.1 GCA_003854995.1 Candidatus Zhuqueibacterota bacterium | reverse complement strand
CTGCGCCGCGCGATGCGAGTTGCAAATCACGCCATCTGACAAGTGCGCTAATATCTTTTCGAGCGATCTATTCAGGGTTTTCTTGTCGCCTTTAGGCATACTGCGCTCTGATGACAAAATAATGGGCACGCCGTTCAGAAGGGCGGCAATTCTTCCATAAGAGTTTGCCGAGGACAATAACGTATGCACGATGTGCGGTCTGAGGCGATGCACGAGCTTGTAGAGTTTGATCAATCGTCGAAATTCGACGTTCTTTTTTCTCGGCAACTGGAACAACGGGATGTTCAGCTTTATGAATTCATTCGCCCAGAAGCCGTCTGCGGAGAGACTGACGACGATGGGGACGAACAGACGTCGATCGATATTCTGCACCAGCTCATAAAGCTGTCTCTCCGTCCCTCCTTTTTCCAGTTGGCCAATGATGAAGCATATTTTAATCATGCTGCTGCGCCATGGCGATGTGATGTTCATGTGCCCAGGCATAGCCGATGATGCCGGCGAGAAATATCCAGGTGACTTTAGAGGCAATATTGGGCCTGCCAAAGGCGAGCAGGAGAATTGTCACGATGCAAGCCTTGGTGAGACCGATGAAATAGAGGATTCGGGCATCGGTTGTCCGCGACGCCACTCTCCTGAGTCGTCGCCATAGCACGGCATAGACCATAAAATAGAGAAGAAAGCCGATGATGCCGGTGTTCGCCGCCACTTCGATATAATCCGAATGCGAATAGAGTTTGTATGAAGAGTGCACGATATAGTTATTCAAGCCGACGCCGATGACAGGATGGGCTTTGATGAGGTCAAATCCCTCTTTGTACAATTGTACACGAACGGGTGAACCTTTGCTCCTCATTGCATCGAGACGTTGGCCCAGATAGGTTCTATTCATCACCAAGGTGGCGCCGGTATAAAGCGTCGTCGACAAGGCCATCAACAAGATGAGCGTATGCAGCGGTTTTTTCGAGATATATCGCGCTTTGCAGTAAAAGAACCATAATGACAGAAAGACTAAAACGCCCAGAAAACCCTTGCGTGATCCGGAGAATATTATGCCAAGGAGAGCGAGAGCAGCTATGACGATGAGCGCCAGCCGTATGCAGAATCTCGGTTTTTGTCGAAACAAGTAAAAGACAGTGAAAATGATGAACAGCAGATTGTAGGCAAAGTTGTTGGCATTTCCAGTCAAGCCGCCCGCGCGAACGGCCGAATCGATGTCGCTGGCGAGTTGTAACTCACCTGACAGGACGGCGGAAATGGCCATTATCGCGCCGCCGATCAAAAGCGCGACGAACACGACGGACAGGGCGTCATTCATGACCGTGATGCTGGCTACGACCAGCAGCATGATGCCGATTTGCAGTGCGGTCAGCACTCCTTGCGAAAAGAGAGCGTAATCGATCGCTGTGGTTACGCCGAGCAAAGCCCACATCAGCCAGCAGAAATAGAGAGCTATTTCAGTCTGCACATGCAGCCTTTTTTTGTGATAGAGGATGTGCATCAGATAGAAAAAGCAAATGACAAAACCATAGGCAACCATGATTTTCGACAAGCCTTCCACATAGCTCACGGTCAAAAGGCCGATGACGAACGGCAAAAGCAGCCAGTTGAAGAACCGCTGCGTTGGCGAACAGACCGAGTATGCATGCGTCTTTTTTGAATTCCGAAAGCTAATCATACGATCTGCTCTTTACTTTTTCAGATTTCGATGCGGACGTTTTGACGGCTCTCTTTCTTCAATGCTTTCTGCACGCTGTATTTTATCTCTGCAGCAATGATTCTGATGAGCCATTTGATGTTTTTTCTGTCAAGGATCAGGCCTGCCAGCGTCCAGGGGAGCCACTGAAAGACTCTGCCGATTTGGCCTTGCAGCAGAGCGTAGGCAAACAGTCGTGAAGTCCAACGATGCTTGAGTTTTTTATCCTCTTTGATGTAATTTTCATACTTTGCTGCAAAAGACAGTACAGCAGCCGATTTCCCGCTTCGATTTGTGGAAATTCGATCCGCATTTGAGCTGCGGATATAGACGAGCACATCGTCCACAAAGTCAATCTTTGCCACCTGGGCGACGCGCACGTACAATTCACCATCCTGATAGGCGACAAATGTTTCATCCAATCCGTCTATGCGCCGCAACAGATCCGCGCGCATGACGACGTTGCTGAATCCGCCGATACAGTTTTTATATAGCAGCGCATCGAAAAGCCACCCTCTCTGTGAGGGGCTGAATGTCCATCTTACACATCCTTTGTCAAAATCGTAAAAAGCGCAGCCGGAATAGACCAGTCCGACATCGTCCGGCAGCGCATGGATCCTGGCAAACAGACAGTCCAGTTTTTCCGGCAGCCAGACATCGTCATCATCGAGAAATGCGATCCACTTGCCTCTCGCCATAAAAATCCCTGTATTGCGCGCGCCGGCGGCGCCTTTTGTGCGGCAGTTGAGCCGATACTGGATGCGATTGTCGGCAAACGATTCGATGACCTGCTTTGTCGCATCATTCGGCGAATCATCGACAACGATCAGTTCAAAGTCACCACAAGTCTGCGCCAGAACGCTCTCCACTGCCTCACCGAGCAGCTCGGCTCTGTCGCACGTCGGAATGACGACGCTGAAAAACGGGGTCGGCAGTACGTTTTCGCTGCAGAGCGGATCATCTGATTTTTCGGAGCGCCTCATTGAAACCGAAGAATCCTCACCTTGATGTCAATTTGACTCGCAAACGGCTGAAAGCCGTCCCGGGCAACATGTCGATGAAATCTTTGAACGCTGGTGGACGGATTTTGAACATGCAGATAGAGTAAATCAGGAAACCAGCGCAAGCGCAACAAACCAGTATGCCAGCCGGAGGCAATGCCAGCTTGTCGAGCGCCCCGCGCAGGCAGATCACAGTGAGCCCCATGATCGCAGTGGCCAGAAGATAAGGCCGCAAAACCGCGAACAGACCGGAGAGGCGCAAACCAAAAAGCCGAAACGAAATGATGAAACTGAGACAGGCAAGAGCAACCGTGGAGACCGCACATCCGCAGGTCACTCCCACGAGCCCCCATGGCAGCCCGGCCAGCAAGCTCAACGCCGATATGATGCCGGAAAAGATGCCCCACTTGAGCCACAAACCGGTTTGACCCTTGGCAATAAAAATATTGCCAGACAAGACAGCTATGGAATGAATGGCGCCGACCAGCGATAGAATCGCAATGACCGGTATGGCCGCCCGCCACTTTTCGCCATAGACGGTGAGGACAAAAGCTTCGGCGACCAGCGCCAAACCGACGGAAATTGGCAGTGTGATGAGGGCGACGCCGGCACAGGCCCGCAGATATCTGCGACGAAAAAGCGCGTCATCATCCTGTGCTGCTGATAATGAGGGGAGTAAAACGCGCCCCACCACATGCGACACATACTGGTTCGGCAGCGTCTGCAGCCGGTACGCCAGAGAGTAGTAGCCGAGAAGAGTTGCGCCCAGAAAGCGGCCGATGATGAAATTGCCGGCGCGGGTGGAGAGCGAGTTGAAAAGCCCAAAGCCCGTTATATTGAACATGAAAGACTTTACCCGCTTGATCTCACGCCAGTCCATGTGCAGCCGCGGCAGCCACGCGGTGGCGAAGAACAGCAGTGCGGTTCGAAGCAGATCAGAGATGAGGATGGCGATGACCAGCGCCCACACCGCATAGCCCGCCAGGGCCAGATAAATCGCGACAGCACCTTTGCTGAGCGCGGCGGAGAGCTGGATCACGGCCAGCCGGTTGAACAAGAGTTTGCGCCGCAGCAAGCCATTGTGCACAGAGCCGATGGATGAAGTGACGAAAGTGATCGATAGAACCCGCAAAATAGGCGTCACATGCGGATTGTCGATGAGCAGGCCGAACAGGGGGCTCAGCAAAAAGAACACGCCGCCGACAATGATGCCGGCAACCAGGTTGAGAAAGAACAGGCTGCTCAAAAGTCCCTGTGTGAGCCGCTTTTGCTGAATGACAATCGTATTGGTGCCGAGGCGGGAGAACATGTCCGTCATGCCGACAAAGACCATGGCCATGGCGAGCAGACCAAAATCGCGCGGGGCGAGCAACCTGGCGAGAATGACATAGACGACAAAAATGACGCCCTCTGTGCTGTACTCGCCCAGAGCGCTCCAGCGGATGCCGGACGACATCGAGTTGGATCGTGAAGAGATCATCTTCATTTGATCATCGCACCAACATCAAGCGGCCCCTGTGCTTTTCATGGCCGGCCTGTAAATTATACAAATAGACTCCGCTCGGAGAGATTCTGTCGCTGTTATCGCGCCCGTTCCAGGATATATAATGGTCCCCGGCCGCCATGTCGGCGTCGAGCGGCACGACCAGCAATTCGCCCAGCAAATTATAGATCTGCAGCCGCACCGGCTGTGACTCTCTCAGGCTGATCTTAATCCCGGTCACGCTGTTAAAAGGATTGGGATAAAAACAGGGAGACAGGCAGACAGCATCAAGGCCATCTGCAGCGCGATGGACGCTGGCATGGCCGATGCTCGTGATCGACACATCGCCAAAGCCGGCATCTGCTTTATGCGACAGCAGAACAAGGGCGCCTCGCATGGGTCCGGACACCGTGGTCGTCAGATCCCACTCCTTCGGCTCCGCTTCCTGCTGCGGCCACACCTTGAAACTGTATCGCGTTTTGTCATTTTCGATCGTCTGCACGCAGAGTTTGAACAGGTAAGGTCTATGCAAATTCAGTTTGCGACCGGAGAGATCCTCTGCCGCCAGATGATCGCCATTTTGATACAGACAGAGCCTGGGATCGTTCCCATTCGATCTGGCGCGATACCAGGCGAGGATGCCGTAGGGATGACCCAGGCGGGGCGCATCATCGCCGGTGTGTCCTGTCCAGCGCGCCAGGATGCCGACCCCTGGGCCGCCTCCTTCGGCTGATCCGGGAAAAAAATTATACAGCGTTATGGGTACGGTGATCTCGTAATCGCTCCAGGCCGTATCGCCGATCGCCACAAGTCGATCAAATCCCACTGCCGCAGTTCGCAGCATCCCGTTGCTGATCTTCCATCTGCCGTCAATGACCTGCGCCACATCCTGAATGCAAGTGACTGCCTCCCATCGTATCGAGCGACCGGAGAAACCGGCCTGCGTCGGATGCCACATGACATCCATGGTTTTGCTCACAGCAGCTTTATCCTTTGTCATTGCACGGACGGTCAACTCATTTTGTCCCAGTCTGAGCTGCTGCGGTTCAAGTTCGATGTTGAAATCGCCGGCACAACTGAGGCGCATGCGGTCGGGCCCGATACGAAGCGATTCCTCCACAGCGCTGTTCAACGAATAGGTCAGATGGCTGACCGTATCGGCATCGGAAATGTTGCCCAGGATATTGATATGGCGCTGCGACATGCCGAGATGACCGAACTTTTGCGCATCGCCATAAAAGAAAGTGATGACTGGAGTTCCTGCTATCGTTTGTTTAACCGGGTCGCTGTACTCGGATTCCCCTAAAACGTTCGAGGCAGCGACCCGATACGTATGCTCACCCCCGGAGATCTCTATTTTGTCGATGTATTCTGTCGAATTGGCGCCGACGCTGGCGATTCGGACGAATGAGATGCCGTCACTGCTGCGTTCGATCAGATAGTTGTCCTCCTCATCGTTGTCATCGCTCCAGCAGAGTCGAATTTCTGACATGGAGACCGCGTCAGCGGCCAGATACGCTGGTTTTTGCGGCGTAGCAGTGACATTGTCCTCCGGATGAATCGGCATGGCCAAGTTGAAAAAATAGTCGACGGAGGCAGTCAGGGTAGGGAAGGCGCCGCCATTGGCGGCGTAAAGTCCTATCGCCGTCACCTCTATGGGATGGACAAAGACGGCGCCAATATGCCATTCCCGCTTGTCATAGGAATAGCTCTGGATCCACTCGTCGCCGCTGCGCGCAACTCGCATATAAATCAAATTATTGGGATCGATGGCCAGGAGGGCACGAGTTCGCGGCTCACCATTGACAAAAGTTGCCGAATAGATCCGCACATCCGTCAGAGTGCTGTTGAACTCGAAACGAATAAAATTGTCGTCATCGCACTCCACGAGTATTCCCTGTGCGGCGTATTGCACACCGAGCTGCACATCAAAATGGGCCTCGACCTGGAAATCGGCATCATTGGCCGGCTGCATGAGCCGCGCCGATCTGTTGCCGGCGCGCCAGATGTCGTGATCCGACCCTTGCGGCAAAAATATCCTCAGATGCGATCCAGTCAGCTCATAAGCGGCATCGCCGACCGGATCAATGAATTTCCATATCCGCGGATCCAATTCCAGAGAAGAGAAATCATCTGAACAGATGCCGGAGGGATCGGCGCCGATCTGACAGCACGCCTCCGATGGCAGCAGGACTGTGGTCAAAAAAGGCAGAGCGAAATACAGCAGAGCTGTTTTCCTGATCATATCATTCATCAAAGCGACATCACCTCCGCATCGAGATGGAGCTGTCGCAATAGCTGTCGCACCTCATTCAGGTAAACAGGATTTGCGACGATCACAACATCCGGATCAATCCGGGCGAGTTCGTTCAGCGAGATGATCGCATGTCCAGCGCCGGGGATGAAATGGCCCTGTTTTCTGGGATTCAGATCAACGATGGCCGAGATCGAGTTTGCCATCTCCACCATATTGAGAAACGACACTCCTTTTGATCCCGCCCCCCATAGGACAACCGTCGAGGACTCTTTTTTCATCTCTTGCAGCCGCGCATTCCACTGGTCGATGAGCGCATCAGCCTTGTTTTGAAAATCCGAGAGCAGATCCGGCCACGCCTGCGAACTCGACGGTTCATTTGTCGACGGATCGTCCGCTGACAGTCCATAGAGAGACAAATACTGGCCGCCGAACTCTTCAACGATCTCCTGAACGAGAAATCCGCCAGCCGTAAAAGTGTAAAACATGGAGGAAGGAGTATAATAGGAACAATGTTCATAGATGATATCCCAGATGGCACATCTCGACAGGGTATAGTGGCTGTTGGGGACCTGGAAGAACAGGGCCGCCTCCTCATTGCCATCAGCGGAATGACGAATAGCTGACAAGAGTTGTCGAGGATACTGAATGTGTTCGAGGACGTGTCGGCAGCAGAACAAATCGGCCTTGCAGTGGGAATAGCGTTCCGAGTAATTATCACGAATGAATAACACGTGCTCATTCAGACCGTCCGCTAAACGCGCTGGATCAAGGGCAGGATCAAAGCCGATGCCCCAATTCTGCCCCGTCCGGCAGAGCAAAAGGATAAAGTCACCCTGCCCGGCGCCAATGTCGATGATCGTCTTTTGATAGAGACCGTATCTGCTGATCAGTTCAGCGGCTGATTGCTCAGCATAGTCCCGGTAAAAGGAAGAAAAAAAGAGCGAGTTGTCATAGTGTTGAGAATAGCTGGTCAGCTCTTCATCAAAGCAGACATTGGTCATAAAACCGCAGCTCGCGCAGATGGCCAACTGAATATCGCCGCGCGCGCAGGCCTGAGCGGCCGTGCGATCATGCCACAATGAATTGCAATGCACCGGCACATTCCGCACTTTAAAAAAAGCGTGCAGCTCGGATGAAGAGCAGATCGGACACCTGGTCATCATGTTCATGTCGTTTTCCGCGGGCTATTGTGTTGCGCGGCCTTGTTCATGTTAAAAAGCAGATCGGCTGTGCTCGTTAACATCATGCAAATTGGCTAATTTATTGTACTGATCGGCGACTCAGAGGCAGAGCAACAGCGGCTGCAAATCCATTTCATAGAGTTCCGCTGCAATCTCACGCTCATAGATCGGATTCATGATGAGAAGGACATCGGGGCGAACGTCCCTGAGCGTCGCCGGTGGAGAGACCGGCAAGCCGAGGCCGGGAATGAATTTAAAATGACGATGCGGATTGATATCAACGATGCAGTCGATCTCGACGTCACTTTTCAATGTGGTCAAAAATGCAACGCATTTTGAACCAGAGCCCCAGATCGCGATTTTTTTATTGTCGCGACGGAAACGCTCGAGCGTATCCCGCCAATCCTTCAGTTTCGTTTTGATATGAGCGGTAAAATCTGCAACCTCCTGTTTCAACTGCGTCAGGGACTCTTCCTGCCGACAGTGGCCATTCGCTGCACCGTGGGCGGGCTGAGCTTCTATCAGTAGATATTGATCATCGTACCCCAGCCAGAGGTCAGTCACTTGAAAGCCGCTGCGCCGGAAAGATCGCGCCAGGGAACCGGCGCTGAAATAGCTGCAATGCTCGTAATAGACATCCCAAAAGGCTCTCTCTTGCAGCACGCGCAGCACATCCGGCACTTCGAAAAAGACCAGCGCCCGGCGATCGCCGATGGAACGTCGCAGGATGCGCAAAAAAGCACCGGTCGCATCGATGTGTTCAAGAGTGTGCCGGCAGATATAGACATCGCCCTTGAGATGGCCATATTTTTCCGAGTAATAATCCCTGACAAAGTGCACTCGCCTGTTGTGCTGCACGCGATCATCAATGACGGCCGGATCAATGCCAATGCCGCGATTATCGCCGCGTTCGCAGAGCTGCACGAGAAAATCGCCTTTGCCGCAGCCGATCTCGATGATATCCCTGTTATGAAGAGCATGCTTTTTTATCAGCAGATCGACCAGCTCATCGCTGAACGAATGAAAGGTCTGCGAAAAGCTCTGCTGGTCTTCATAAATGGGGGAATACCTTTTAAAGGCGGCATCATAGGCGGTATTGCTGATAAAGCCACAGTCTTCGCACAGGCTGAGATGAAGGTCGCCGATTGGGAAATCGCGTGCCGCCTGCGCGTCGCGTTGCATCAAGTTGCTGTGCACCGGGACCTTTTGAACCGTATAAAAAAGGGACATCTTGCCGCCACCACAGCTCGGACAGCGCTGACCTGCAGGACCGGACGATTCAACTTGAGCGGCGACATCTGTGAGACATGCATGCATGTGGGACTCCGGATTAAACGATCTGTAATTCAGGTATAGGAATGATGAACTGACCACCTCCCCGTCGATACTCCTGCTGTTGCTGCAGGATCTCCCGGGCAAAATTCCACACGAGCAGCAGAACATAATCGGGCTTGTCCTGCAAGAGCTTGGCGGTCGGATAGATCGGCAAATGGTTGCCGCCCATATAGTGCCCATGTTTGAACGAATTGAGATCGACGACATAATCAAGATGCCGTTTATCGATGCCGCAATAGTTGAGCAGGGTGGTCGCCTTGGCGGCTGCGCCATAAGCGGCAATTCGATTGCCTCTCTTTTTGAGCAGCTCAAGCCTTTCCATCAAAGCGGCTCGTAGGGAGCGAACGCGGTTGCCAAAATTCTCATAGTAACACAATCGATCGACGCGCTGCTCCTGCTCAATGCGCAGATAGCGCTTGACGTTTTGCCGGACATCCTCTGCATGCGACACGTACAGTCGCAAAGAGCCGCCATGAATGTCGAGGTGTTTGACATCATTTAAAAACAGACCATGGCGTCGGAACAACCGATCGAGGCTGGTGACAGAAAAATAGCAGAGATGCTGATGATAAATGGTGTCAAATTCGCATTGCTGCACCAGGTCCACGACATATGGCACTTCAATGACGACCAGACCATCCGGTTTCAACAGGATCGCCATGCCGTCGACAAAGCCATTCAGGTCAGCCACATGTGCCAGGACGTTATTCGCAATGATCAGGTCGGCCTTTCGGTCCTGTTGCAGGATGTGGGCGAATTCTCTGGTGAAAAAGGTGCACAGCGTCGGAATACCCGCGTCCTGCGCTGCTTTGGCCGGCGCCCGGGACGGATCAATTCCCAGGACCGGGATGTCTTTTTCGACAAAATTGCGCAGCATATAACCGTCGTTGCTGGCGAGCTCAACGACCAGACTGTTCGAATCGAGCTTTTGCCGTTCAATCAAATCCAGGGCGTTGTCGCGCGAGTGCGATAGCAGCGTTTTTGAAACCGAGGAAAAATAGGGATAGTGTTCATCAAACAGCATCTCGGGCGGCACTGTCTCGGTAATCTGCACCAGGGAGCAGGCCGGGCAGAACACCAATTCCAGTTGGGCGCTGGGCTCGGGCTTGTCCAGCTGATCTTTTGTCAGCAATCGATCCGCCAGCGCCGTACGGCCAAAGGACAATATCTCCTCCAGCTCCTCGTGCCCGCAGGATCGACACCTGGTTGTCGCATCTGTCATCTCACTCTCCGAAGATAAATTATGACATCCGATTCATGGTCATGCCACGGCATGCTTGACCTGATTTTTCCAGCGCAGCGTTTCATCCAGACGTCCGGTCTTTAACAAATATTTTATGTGATCGACGCGTTTATATCGCGGTCCCTCAAACTCATCCAGCCGGAGGCCATTTTTGTCAATCGCCGCGTAAATTTGCCGTGCACCTTTGGCGGCAGTCCACTGCAGCGCCAAGTCGGCCAAGATCCTTGTCAGTTTGCTGCAATCGACGCGATAATTGCGCTTATCGGGGCAGGCATTGTCGGCGAACTCTACGTCGCAGTCCGGCATTGTCTCTTGCACAATTCTCGCCAGATCACGAATTTGATAATTCTCCGAATTGATGCCAACATTGAACGCCTGCTTGTAGACGAGCTCGACCGGTGCGCGCAGCACAGCGATGAAGGCTCGTGAGATATCCTCAATATGCACAATCGGACGCCACGGCGATCCATCGCTCTTCAAATGCACATGGCTGGTCGTGTAAGCCCAGGAGACCAGATTGTTCAGAACCAGATCGAACCTCAATCGCGGCGAAACGCCATATGCGGTTGCATTGCGCAAAAAGGTGGGACTAAAGTTCGCATCCGCCAGCTTGGCAATGGCCTGTTCGGCCAAGACCTTGGAGCGGCCATAGGGAGTGACGGGATTGAAAGCGGCGCATTCTGTCAACAAGTCATCGCCGGCTGCCCCATAGGTGCTGCAGGAGGATGAAAACAGAAACCGTCGCACGCCCGCTTTTTTGGCCAGCCTCGCCAATCGAGCGCTTGCTCGATAGTTGATGTCACAGGTTAACTGCGGATTCAAATCACCCAGCGGATCGTTGGAGAGCGCCGCCAGATGAATGATGGCATCATAGCCAAAGAGATCCGCCAATCCCACATCCCGAATGTCCATGAGCAACTCCGGCACCCGGGCTATGCCGTCATCGCCAAAGGTGCACTGTCGATAGAGATCACTATCCAGGCCGACGACGTCATAGCCCTGCGCCAGCAGCATCGGCACCATGACAGTGCCGATATAGCCCTTATGTCCAGTCACAAGCACGCGCATCTCAATTCTCCCATGTTTTCCACGGCGCTTTGCCAGATTGCCACAGCGATTCCAGGATATATTTTTCGCGCAATGTATCCATACACTGCCAGAATGACGAATGTCGATAGGCCATTAGCTCGCCATCTCTGGCCAGCTTTTCCAGCGGTTCGCGTTCCCAAACGGTATCATCGCCATCGATATAATCAAAGACGCCGGGCTGCAGCACGAAAAAAGCGCCGTTAATCCATCCCTCTCCTATTTGAGGTTTCTCGGTGAATTGCACCACCTGTTCACCCTTGAATTTCATATAACCATAACGCGCTGGTGGCCGCACAGCGGTCACAGTAGCCAGCTTGCCGTGAGATCGGTGAAATGCCAGCAATTTATGAATGTCAACATCAGAAACGCCATCGCCCCACGTGAGCATGAAAGCCTTGTCATCAAGGTAGGGCGCCAGCCGTTTGATTCTGCCGCCGGTCTGGGTGCTCTTTCCCGTGTCGACCAGATCAACTTGCCAGTTTTGCTTGAACGACTTGTGCGACGTGACATCGCCGTTCGCAAAATCAATTCGCAGATCGCTGTTGAGGGCGCAATAATCGAGCATATACTTTTTAATAATATCGCCCTTGTAGCCCAGCGCGATCACAAATTCATTGAATCCATAGTGCGAATAGCTCATCATGATGTGCCACAGAATGGGAAAACCACCGATTTCGACCATTGGTTTTGGCCGGATTTCGGTCTCTTCAGCCAGGCGGGTTCCGTAGCCACCCGCCAGAATAGCTACCTTCATCACATACCTCGCTGCAGGTGAATAGCGCGAACTTTTCTCCTGAATCTGCCGCAATGGAACTCGCAGGCGGTCAGGAGCTCTTTGAAATATCTATCACCGCTCACGACCAGGCTGCCAAGCAGGTAGGCCGTTGGCAACAATTTTTGTGTCGCCCTGATATCGGCGCGTCGCAGACTCTTGAAATGCTCGAACAGATGCCGCCAGCTCTGCAGAGCGAGTTGGCCATGCAAGGATGGATCAAAAAATTGCAGCTGACTCTTGACATCTTTATGATAGCTCGATGCGCCCGGATGGTGCCGCCGACAGAACAGATAGTCAGGGATCTCATAAAAGCGTCCCAGCAGGCTCAGCTCAGCGAGCAGACATACATCAGAGCCTATATAATTGCCGATGAGCCGAGTTTTTTTCAGCACGTCAGAGCGGATCAATCCGAATACCGCATTGCATTCGCCGACGCTGTAGACGAGCTGTAAAAATCTACCGCTGGCAGATTTTGATTTCAAGTGCAGACCATCATCATAGTCTCGCAATTTGTTGCCGAATTCATCGATGAGGATTGTTTTCGGGTAGGCCAGGATGACGCTCGCGTCATCTTCGAGCACCGCCACACAGCGCGCCAGATAATCGGCTGCGCAGAGATCATCCGAAGCCGCCCACTTGAAGTGGACGCCCTGTGCGAGATGAAAGACCTTGTTATAGTTCTTCGCCGCGCCCAGATTTTTGTCACAACGGACAAGTGCGATTCGCTCGTCGTGCCTGGCCAATTCCTGACAGATATCGATGGTCGCATCGGTCGAGGCGTTGTCCGATATGATGAGCTCAAAATGATCATACGTTTGATTTTGCAGCGATTCGATTGATTGGCGTACATATCGTTCGGCGTTGTAGACCGGCATGCCGATGCTGACCAGGGGACGTCTTTTTTTTGTCAGAGTCATCTCCATTTCAATTGGCAATGATCTGATTATTGACAGCCATAAAATCGTGTCGCATGTATTTATAATTGCGCATGATCCGATAGAGAATCTTGCACACGTGATGCACCTGGGCTTCAGTCATTGTTGCAAAGAACGGCAGCGCGATCGTGCGATCCGCCACCTTTTCTGTATTGGGAAAATCACCACGTCGATAGCTGAACATCTCTGCATAAAACGGCTGCAAATGAATGGGCGGGAAATAGTCGCGGCAGTCGATGCCATAGCTTTTCAGGCTGTTCATGATCTTATTGCGATCTTTTCGGCCATAGTGATCTCGCAGTCGAATGACATAGACGAACCAGCTGCGACGGCAGTTCACCGCGTGCGGCGGAAGAATGATGTCAGCTACATTCGATAGACGTTCAGAGTACCACCTGGCCACCCGCGCGCGCGCGGCCAGCAGGAGATGAATTTTCGTCAGTTGGGCGATGCCGAGAGCGCAGTTCACCTCACTGAGCCGGTAGTTGTACCCCAGCTGCTCGTGCTCCAGCCACATCGAATTCTCACTGCGGCCCTGATTGCGCAAGGATCGGCAGTTCATGGCAATTTTTTCCTCATTGGTGACGATCATACCGCCTTCACCGGTGGTGATCTGCTTGTTGGGATAAAAACCAAAGACGCCGCAATCGCCAATCGAGCCGACCTTTTGGGATGATAGTTTGATGGCTTGGCCCTGCGGCACAGCATCGACCAAACAGTCAGCGCCGATGGCTTCGCAGGCATCTTCGATGATGTACAGATGGTGCTTTTGCGCAATCGCCCGGATTTTGACCATATCGCAGGGCAGGCCAAAGACGTGCACCGGCAAGATCGCTTTGGTCCTGGCAGTGATTTTCTCGCTTATATGATCCGCATCGATATTATAGGTGTTTGGATTGATGTCAACAAACACCGGTTTTGCTCGCTCGTAGAGCATGCAATTCGCCGAGGCGATGAAACTGAAGGGGGTCGTGATGACCTGATCGTTCTCTCCGATTCCGAGAGATTTGATGCAGAGGTGTAATGCGCTGGTGCCGCTGTTCACGGCAACGGCATGGCGGCTGCCGATATACTGGGCCATTTTGTTCTCAAATCGGTCGAGTTGTGGGCCTTGACTCAACTGCGAGCTGTTGAGCACCTGCAGGACCAGCTGTTTCTCCAGCGAGCTCAAATAGGGATTCGAAAGTGGAATTTTAATCATGTCTTCCTTCCCCTGTTAGGTCAAAAGCAGATAAATATAGACGCCGAGCGAGGTGAGAAAAACGGAGATGGCGCAAAAGATCGCCAGCGTCTGCTGAATTGTGAGTCCCTTTTGCAGCAGCACATCGTAGGTATGCTCTCGGTCCCCGGCAAAGAGCGGGGCGTGCCTGATTTTCCTCTTCAGCAGCACGAAAAACGTGTCAAAAAGCGGAACGCCCGCCAACACCACCAGCGGAAGGCCGACAGATGGATGGCCGGAATTCAGCCACAGCATGCTCAACAGGATGGCCAGTGAAAATCCGATGAACGTGCTGCCGCAGTCGCCCAGAAACAACCGAGCGGGATTGAGGTTATAGAAAAGAAATCCGGTCGAGCTGCTCGTCAGGAGGATCGCCAAAAACAGGACCGCCTGGTTGTGCGTCAGCGAAGCGATGAGGCCAATGGCAAAAGCCAGTATCATGGCCAGAGATCCGGCCAGGCCGTCCATGCCGTCGATGAGATTGAATGAATTGGTGAATAAAAGGATAAAGATAAAGACCGCAATGAACGGCAGCGGCTGACCCGGATAGAAAATCGCCAGGCCCGTTACAGCCAGCAGAACGCAGGCGATTTGCAGGAGCAGTTTTGTCCTCGCTCCCAGATCTAAACTATCGTCAATCGCTCCGACCAGGAAAATTGCGGATGAACTCATGCCGACGAGCATTCTGCCGTTCACTGGCAACGTGTGCGTCATGGTCGGGTGAAGCGCCACAGAGATCACGACGCTCAAAAAAATGGCCAATCCCCCCAGCCGCGGCGTCGGGCGCGAGTGAATCTTGATCTCTCCCGGCCTGTCCACGGCGTTGAGCAAATTGGCGATCTTTATGCTCGCAGGCGCCAGCACGACAGTCAGAACATAACACAACAGGGCTGGGAGGATCAGCTGACTGGTCGAAAAAACTGTCACCTTGCTCAATGACACAATCGCCTTCGGGACTTTAATTCACATGATTCCATTCGTAGATGATGGATCGCAGTCTCTCTTTGAATCCATTTTGAGCGGATGGATCCTTGACCGCAACTTGCAGCAATTCATGAATAGCATTTTCGTCCACTGCGGGTTGAACGACCTGGTTTTTGATGATATAGAGATTTTCATTCACCGCTTCCGTACATTTTTCCGATTCTTCCCACAGCTGTTCAATGATCTTTTCGCCGGGCCGCAAGCCAGTGAAATCGATCTGTATGTCCTGGTTCGGCGTCATACCCGCCAGCATGATGAGCTCTTTTGCAAGATCGTATATTTTCACCAGCTCGCCCATTTTTAAAATAAAGACTTCGCCGCCGTGTCCCAGGGAGGCGGCCTGCAGGACCAGGATGACCGCCTCGGGTATGGACATGAAATAGCGCGCCACATCCGGATGCGTGACGGTCACTGGTCCGCCCTTTCTGATCTGCTCTTCGAAAAGCCGGATCACGCTGCCGCTGCTGCCGATGACATTGCCAAATCGAACGGACAGGCATCGAGTCGCACCTATTTGATTTGCGGCCTTGACAAAATCTTCCGCCACTCTTTTTGTCAAGCCCATCGTGCTTGTCGGATTGACCGCTTTGTCCGTCGATATCATGACAAATTTTTCCACGTCGTTTGCCGCCGCAATGTCGAGAACGTTTTTGGTCCCCATGATGTTGGTCTTGATCGCCTGATAGGGATGTTGCTCCATCATCGGCACATGTTTGTAAGCGGCGGCGTGAAAAACGATATGCGGCCTGAGACGAGAAAAAAAGCTGTTCGTCTCAGCGTAATCGGTGATATCGGTCAACGCCAGGGAAAAATCCAAGTCCGGGAAAGATTCGCGCAATTCCCGCTCCAGGTAAAAAAGGCCATTCTCCGATCGATCGAGCGTTATCAGCTTTGCCACATCAAACCTGGCAATCTGGCGACATAATTCGGAACCAATCGACCCCGCCGCGCCGGTGACCAAAATTCTCTTATTGTGAAAAAACTCTCCCATCTCTGAAAAATTGATCTGAATCTGCTTCCGCCCGATCAGATCCTGAATATCAAGCTTGCGGATCCTGTTGATGAGCGTCTGTTGGTCAATATGGCCATTCGCCATCGACAAAATTTTGAATGGCTTGTGCGAGAGCCGACACAGGCTGGTCGTCTCGCGGATGATTTTGCCCGACGCGCTCGGCAGGGCGATGACGATCTCATCGATTTTTTGCGTGCTGGCGATATGCGGAATGCTCATCCGCGTTCCGACCACCTTGACGCCGTAAAAAATCCGGTTCAAATTTTTCGAATCATCATCAACCAGAGCGACCGGATGATAGCCGCTCTCCCAACTTGACTTCATCTCATTGATGAGATTTTTGCCGACATCAGTCGCGCCGACGATCAGCACTCGCTTGATGCTCGGCGACGTATTTATGAAAATTTCTTTCAGCAGCCGCCGCGAAAAGCGAATGGCGCAGACGACAAGCGTGACGATCATCCAATCGATGATGAACACCGTTCTGGGCAAATGTTGAAAGGTGAACAGGAAATAGAACGCGACGATGAGCACCATCGAGCTGAGCGTCACCGCCTTTATGATGGCAATCACATCCAGGATACTGCAGTAGCGCCACTGACCGTTGAATACCCTGAACAGGATAAAGGCAGCGGTTCTGACCAGAACGACGATGAGCACTGTTTTACGAACATAAGCCCAGGTTTCCGCCGGGATAACCCCTTCCAGCCTGACGTAAAATGCGAAAACATAGGACAGTCCGAAGGACAAAAGGTAGAGAGCAATTTCGAGGAGAAAATTACTTTTGAGATATCTGTTCAATGCGCGCCCTTTTAGAATATGCATTGTCCGTCACAAGAACCCGGCACTATACCCCACCCCGAGAGGTCACAAACAGCGCGACACCCAGTTCGGGACATATGATTTTCGTTTGTTCAGAATGGTCCCGATTATTTTAACATTGGCCTTTTCGGCCAGACTTTTTGCCTCTTGCACGGATTCCCAACGCGTCGCAGCACTTTTCACGTTCAAGATGATGCCGTCACAAAGCTTGCTCAGGGTGATGCCTTCGGCATATTCGAGCAAGGGTGGGATATCCAGAAAAATCAAATAGAGATGGGGCTTGATCCGCTCCAGCAGGTCGTTCAACACATCAAAAAACAGATAGTACAACGGTTGATCCGTCCGATGTCCGGCCGGCAACAATCGCAGTCTTGAGTGGGCAATATTTCTGATGCACGTCCTCAAGTTCATCCGCGATTCCAAATAGTCGCTCAGACCCGGCTGAAAATCAACATCGAACAGACTGTGCAGGATCGGATGTTTCATCTGTGTATCGATCAACAAGACATTCTGTAATGGCGGATTCACGCCCGCCCTTTGCAGCGGATCGTCACCGCCTGCCCCGTTCCTGATCCCCAAATGACTGCTTTGCCGCACGGCCGCCAGTAGTGAGAGAACCGCAATGATCGTTGAGGTGCCCTCATGCGCGTGCGCTGACGTCATGCCGATGATTTGCATATTGTTTCTTTGGCGAAGGGAGAGAATGTTTTCCAAAATTCTTTGAAAATCATAAATAGCGTTGTCGCTGAGACCCTGCAGCAGATCAGGCGCCCTTTGCTTTCTCCGCGTCGGTGCGACCGCTCTCCTGCGAGTGCCCTCCACGGGCAGCACAATTGTGACCTCGCCCTGTTGCGCGCGTCGTTGTTGCCTGGCATCAATCATATAGTCCATTTCCGGTAACCTCCGCAAAATTGGATGTTGCTGGCTAAAAAAGAAGCATCAAATCTAGATAATGCTCGCACGACGTCACCTGATCCACAGATCGGACCTATCCTCCAACTGATATTTTTTTTGCACCAGTTGAGGCCGAGTGCGATCCCCAATTTGCACCTGCATAATCCTCTCCTCAAATTCCCGAATCGAACCAAGGACTGAGAGACCGACGAATCGTTCGATCTCATCGGGGAAGGTGAAGGTATGGTCAAAATATTCTCGCAAGAATGCAAGGCCCGTACCGCACAGCAAAGCCAAAACAATGGCGATCGCAATCTTGACATGTGTCCGTGAATTCACCGGGAATTCGGGCACCACAGCCGGACTGATGACCTTAATGCTCACGCCTTTTTGATGTTTTGCCCGGGATATTCCTGCCGCTTCGCGCTGCTTGAGCAGCATGGAATAGATCTCGCGATTGTCCTCCAGTCCGCGACTGATTTGAGCGTATTCATACTCTTTCTGCGCCAGCTCCCGTATTTCATTGCCGGTATTTTCAATGGACTGACGCAGCACATTTTCCTCAGCAATGAGCGAGAGGATGCTGATCTCTTCGATTTCAAGCAATTTTCTGACTTCGCTCACTATTTTCGCTTTTGTCGCAGCGATCTGGCGATCGAGATTTACAACCTGCTGATACTCCGGGGTGAATTTTTGCAAAGCGATTTCGCGTTTTAGCTCGAGATCCAAGAGCTCACCGCGCAACTTTGTCACGTGCACCGACTTTATCGGGCTGTCGTTTGACTCGATAGCCGGCGTGGTTTGCTCCTCTCCATCGCCCAGCTGACCTTTGATGACATTCAGTATGGCCGCTTTGCGCCGTCGCTCTGTTCGCACATCGGTCAGCTTCTTCTCAAAATCCGCCAGCCTTGTCAGCAAAATATCTTTCTGCGCCTCTGGCGAAATCATGTTTTGTCTGCGTTTGAATTCGGACTGATCGCGTTCCAGATCGCGCAGCTTTTTATCCGTGATCGCCATCTGTTCCTCGAAAAACTTGTACGTTTCGGATTCATCGTACAGCTCCGAACGATACTCAACATAGGCATCGATCACCGTCTCGACGACGCGCGTCGCCAGGACCGGATCTTGATCTTTATAGCTGATTTCGATGACATTGCTGTTCTTGGCCACCTCGACATGCATTCGTTTCTGAAAGCGTTTGACGGATCTCTCGAGGATGATGTCGGCGCCGCCTGGCGCCTGATCCGTTTGCGAGCGCTCCAGATCCAATCCCTCTATGACCCGCATCGCTACAGGGCGGCTCTGGAGAATCTCAAGCTCAGAGTTTATCCAGTCATATTTTTCATACTGAGAGGGAACATTGACCTGCAACAGCAAAGCCTTTTCGCTGTCGCCCTCTTTTTCAACGATAAACTTTGATCGCGCCTCGTATATCATTGTCGTGCGCAGACTGCCGAGCGTCACAACGCCGACAATGCCAAAAAAGAAGGAGGCGATGATCCATTTGCGCTTAAAGATGATGGTGACGATATGAAGCAACGAGACGGGTTGATCATTTTCATCGTAATTCAGATAATGATTGGCGACCATGTTGCACCTGCCCTATTTTTCTACTATCTCCAAGCACTGCTTCGCCATCTCACTCACAGGGTAGCGCGACCGATGTGTGAATGGCAAAAATCATAAAACTGCGTCCAGGATGACAACCTGGTTTCTCAACGAGCCCAGGCGGTATACCACATTGCCCGCAAATACGTATCGAGTGGCGGCAAAATAATATCATAGATCTGGTTCAAGAAAGCGCTGGCGCTGGCGATATATGTCTTTGGCACGTAAATGATATCCATCGAATAGATGAAAGGGTCAGAACTCTTTGCATACGATTCTGCGAGCTTGTAAGAACGCGTCACATCAATCTTGTAAGCGGCCAGGATATTGCTGTTTTTCCGGCGCAAGATCATGATGCTTCTTGGTTCGGCGCTCACCTTTAAACCACCCGCAGCGGCTATGCCATGCAAAAGTGTCATATTGCGATGCACGGCATATCCGCCAGGCGAATTCACTTCCCCCAGCACAAAAATCTGCCGGGCGCCAAATTCTCTGACAATGACAGTGACGTCCGGCCGCTGAATTATTTTCGCATAGGCAGCCGTGATAAAGCTATCCAGCTGCATGGGCGTCATGCCAAGGACGAATATCTCATCCACTTTAGCCAGACTGATCCGTCCGTCCGGACGAACACGCACTGTTTCGTTGAACTGGTCGTTATCAAAAAACTTTATTTCGATGAGGTCATCGATGCCAAAGGTGTAAACCGGATCCGATTTGGTTATCGAATCATTTCGCGGCAACTGCATCTCGCCATAGAACGATTGTTGCCGATTCAATTGCGTATGGGAAGAACAGCCAATGCAATGAATCAAGACCACTGGCAATAGAACTCCCGCTCGGGATGCCAATTTTTTCATGGTAATCACCGCTATTAAATATAGCTCTGAAAACATAGTCACCGTATCAAGACTGTCAAAAGCGCAAATCCATTCAACAGCACAATACGACCGATGTCAACGCATGGGTCAATACCATAACATACTACAGCATGCGAGTTCTACGAGTTTTAGCAGAGAGCCTGAGAGTAGGAAAGGAATAATAGAATGTCGGCAGTATGGAATTCGTATGAGCTACGTATGTGGTTCCCCAACTTCCTAATCCACATAAATCCCACAATCACCTTACGAAGCAAAGTCTATCATGCTGCAACTGCAAAGATGCTTCTTTTTAAGAGTGCTTTGATTGATTTGTGTGTTCGCACCTCCTTCATTCTAACAATGAACGCCTGGGTCATTCAATACAGTGATTCATCGCCTTAATGGCGACTCTCATTTCACTTTTCAGGTTTGTTAGAAAATTTGGAAGGATGCTTAATCAGAGGATGCCCAACTGAATACTGTAACAAAGCCCCATTTTATTTTGTTCCCAAAAATTTAAAGATGATAGATTTTCTTCGTTTCCGCGGTTCGATCTTTTCCTTCCTGGGAAAATTCTCCTACACAAGTCGAGATGAATGACGACTGTTCTTCTTCCAGGTGAAATCAGGGCAGGATACATGTCCCGGTCGCGCCCTCGAGAGCGTCCGGCAATTTGTCAACCGATGTGATGATCACCTTTTTGCCGCCATTTTCCAGAAAGCGAATGGCCGCCTCAATCTTGGGCCCCATGTTTCCGGGCGGGAACTGCCCCTCCTGCAGATGAGCTTTGGCCTCAGCGGTCGTCATCTGCGACATGACTTTCATGTCCTTTTTGCCAAAGTTCAAAGCGACCTTTTCGACAGATGTCAATATGTAGAGCTCCTCGGCCTCGATATCTGCGGCCAGTATGCCGGATGTCAGATCCTTGTCGACGACGGCATCCACACCTTCGTAACGTCCATCATCTTCGATATAAACAGGTATGCCGCCGCCGCCGGCCGTGATGACGATGACGCCCTCATGCACCAGCTCTTTGATGATCCGCGCTTCAACAATCCTGCGAGGACGAGGGGACGGCACCACCCGGCGAAAGCCGCGTCCTGAATCTTCCTTGATCGTATAGTTGCGCGCTTTTGTGAGATTTTCGATATCGTCCTGTCGATAAAATGGCCCGACAAATTTTGTCGGATTCAAAATGGACGGATCGTCCTTATCAACGATCACCTGCGCCAGCAGGGTCACCACTTCCCGGTCAATGCCGCGATTGAAAAGCTTGTTCTGCAGCGATTGCTCGATCATGTACCCCATGCCGCCTTCCAGATCCGCCACCAGCACACCCAACGGAATGGGAGGAAGTATATCTCTGGTGGCCTCGACGCGAATCAAGGAATTGCCGACTTGCGGACCATTGCCATGGGTGATGGCGAGCCGATATCCAGCTTCAATCAGCTGCGCGACCCCCAGCAACGACCGACGAGTGTTGGCGAACTGCTGATAGATATTGCCTTCTTCAAATTCTCGGGTGATGGCATTGCCGCCGAGAGCGACGACGGCAATTTTGCCCTGTGCATGGTTCCTCATGGTGCACCTTGCCTTTTTTCATACAGCAATTTTTGCCTTTTTTCTGTGAAAATCAAGCGATTTCGTACGTCTGGGCACGACCAGTTACAGCGATCAGAAAATCAGCCGGCAATCAAAGGCACAGCTCCCCCTGAAATAAAAAAAGGAGCTGTGTAATCCACAGCTCCTTCTGGGTAAACCATCAAATTAGCGGAGAAAAGCGCCGCATCTTTTATTGACACGTGCGGTCCCCAGCCGCTTTTTTTACTGCAATCCTTTGACGCGCAGCTTAAAATTCACAATGGTCAGCAAACGCGTCAGCCACCTTTTCCCAGGTGAATTTCTTTTCCACCAGCTCCCTGCCGTTGCGCGACAGCCGCGCGCGCACATCAGCATCTCTCAGCAAGGAGTCAATGGCGTCAGCAAATTCGCCGGCATCGTCCGCCTTGAGGAAATGCTGCTCATGAACAACGGGCAGACCTTCCGCACCTATCGTGGTTGATACGATCGGGATTCCCATGGCCAGGGATTCATACATCTTTATCCGCGTGCCGCTGCCGATCCGCAGCGGCACGATATTGACTGAACCGTCTTTTGACTCTTGATAGACGTCCTTCACCCAGCCGGTAAAGGTCACGCGGTCATCTCTGCCAAAACGATCCACCAGGGCTGGCGGCGGATAGCGTCCGATGATTTTCACCAAAGCGTCCGCATGTCGCTCTCGCACCATTGGCCAGACGTCCTGCAGGAACCACCTCACGCCATCAATATTCGCAGAATAATCCATCGAACCGACAAAAAAGATCGTCTTTGAATCATTTGGCGGTGCGTATTTAAAATAGTCAACGTCTACGCCTGTGGGGATCGTCTTTATATCTGCGTCAGGATGAGTGCGCCTGAAGAACTCGGCGTCCAGTTCCGAGACGGTCAATATGCGGTAGAAGCGTCCGAGAGCGTCATTCTCAAAGCGCGCCATTTTTTTCCATTGCGACCGCCAGATCATCCTTTTCCAGGGCGCGCCATTCAGCTGAGCATTGCGCCTGTAGATGTTCTGCTCAACGTTGTGCGTGAACAGGATCGTCCGCGCCGAATCCTGCGGGACGTAATTAACAGCACTGTGAATGAAATCATAGATCACCACTTGATGCTCCAGCTGCAACTCCGACAAGATACTTCTGAGTTCCGCAGAGTTGTCGCTGAAAACCGACGCCGGCAAGGGATGCAACAAGGACAGCGCTCTTTTGACATCAGCGCTCAATCCGCGTTGCGGAGGACGATAGCGGATGAATTTGTTACAGACGAGATGCAAATCATCCGCATGCACTTTTTCCTGCTGCGCGTCTGCGGGGGATATGAGTGTGATGTCGAATCGTCTGTTGTTCAAATGGCGCAAGATCTGCCCGCTGCGAATCTGCCCTCCTGTATCGGCCGGAAATAGAAACCGGGGTGAGACGAAGAGCAGACGCGGCAATTTTGCGTCACTCGTTTCCGATTTCACCAACACAAACCCCGGTAGTCTATATGTTTCGCCGCAGCGAGCTTGGTATAACCGGAGAGGTCCAAGATAGTGAGTGGTTTATCATGTGCGAGGATGGTATGAATGGAGCTGACATCCGCATGCACGAGGACGAGCAATTCCGACTGCGCCAGCACTTCTTCCAGATCATTGGTCAAAAGTTTTTCCAGATGCTGTATCTCTTTATCGATATAGGCCTTGTTCGCGCCTGTCAGTCGGGCGAGATCCACCCACGGATCATAGATGCGCAGTTCGCAGCCCTTGCCAATCAGCCGTTCGGCCAGGGTGACGCCGGGGCTCTCTCGCAGATCGTCGGTCCCCTGTTTGAAGGCCAGACCCAGGAGCCCGATTTTTTTAACCTTAAAAGCCAGAGCTTTCTGCACCGCCCGGTTCAAGTGAAAACCATTGCTTGGCAGAATATTGGCAATGATGGGAATATTGATCCCTTTATCCTGCGCCATGGCTGAGATGGCGCGAAGATCTTTGGGCAGGCATGAGCCGCCAAAGGCAAAGCCGGGACGAAGATAAGCGGCGGATACATTCAACTTGGTGTCGCGCAAAAATATCTCGATCACCTTCTGCGAGTCAATGCCGTACTCACTCATCACGGCGGCCACTTCGTTGGCAAAGCCAATCTTGAGAGCATGATAGACATTGCAGAGATATTTCAAACCCTCGGCAACGCGGATGGTCGATTGCTCAAAATGGGCATTGACATGACTGTACATATTCACCAACAGTTGATAGACATGCACGTCCGGAGTGCCGATGATGGTGAACGGCGGATTGTAATAGTCCTTGATGCTCGAGCCTTCGCGAAGAAATTCGGGATTATAGCAGACCGAAAAATCTCTGCCGCATTTTTTCCCCGACTCTGCCTCGAGAATTGGCGTCAGGACATCCTCGGTCGTGCCGGGCACCATTGTACTGCGAAAGACGATGATGTGCTGCCCGTCTTTTTCTTTCAGTCCTCTGCCGATCTCCTGACTCACAGTTCGCAAATACTCGGTGGACAAGCTGCCACGATTGTCGCTGGGCGTTCCGACGGTCACCAGGCTGATGTCTGTATTGAGAATCGCCTCTGCTGCGCTCGACACTGCCCGCAGCGCTCCTGTCTTGGAGACAAGCTGGATCATGTCGAGAATATCCTCTTCCACAACCGGAGAAATCCCCTGGTTGAGGAGCTTTACCTTTTCAACATTGACATCGACGCCAATCACGTGATGTCCGTTTTGGGCCAGACAGGCTGCGGAAACACAACCGACATAGCCCATACCAAACACACTGATGTTCATTGTACCACCTCCCATCATCTTGTAGACAGTTCGCCGTCATGCTCACAGCGCAATTTATTTCATCCCAACCAATAAAAAAAGCATTATTTCACTGCGATTGCGGTTTCAATACGGACTCGAACAGACCGACCACCTGCGCAGCAGTGCGTTCCCACGTCATCCTCTGCGTGTATTCGACGAGCACATTGCGATGCCATTCTTTTTGCAATGCGTTTTCAAGGACGTCGCTAAAATCTCTCGGCGTTCTGGGTGCAAAAAGGCCGAGCTCCGGCGAGGTGATGATCTCGGGTATGCCGCCCACTTTAGTGGCAACGACGGGCGTGCCGCAGGCCAACGCTTCCATGAGGACATTCGGCCACCCTTCGCGGCTGCTGGCCAGACAAAAAAGATCTGCCGCGTTGAAATAGAGATTCAACTCGTTGTGCGGGATGGCGCCGATGAGTCGAACATGCTTTTCAAGGGACAACTCACGAATGAGAGCGCGCAGCTCTTCCCTGGACTCGCCCTCGCCAGCGATGAGCAGATGCAGAGAGTCCCCTTTTCGTCTATCCAGCAGCCGGCGCCACGCTCTGATCATGATATCAAAGCCTTTCAATGGCCGCAGCGCGCCCACGGACAAAACAATCTTTCCGTCCGGCAGTTGCAGCTGCGCGCGGGCAGCGCGCCTGTCTATGGGATGGAACATGCTGGCATCGACGCCATTGGGGATGACCGCTATCTTCCAGCTGTCGATGCCCATATCGATCATCGCCTCCTGTAAGGCGCGGCTGACCGCGATGATCCGATCAGCGCCTTGCATGGCGCGACACATGAGCCTCCTGATGAAGGGGAAATGGGAGAACAGGTTGATGTCGCTCCCCCGCGCCGAGACGACGACCGGCTTACCAAAATAGCGGCCGAGCATCACGGCGGCCGCGCAGTCAGGATACATATAGTGCGCATCGATGAGATCGAAATCAAACTGGGCGGCTATTTTTTTCATGGCCGGCAGCAGCGATCGATACATGGTCCAGCCATAGGTCGCCATACCGACCTTGGGTATCATGAAAAAGCGCGGATGAAAGACTTCGAGGTCGTCCTGAAATTCATGGTGGGCGATGCGGGCGAACTGGTGGCGTGCACCCCATTGGATCGGCGGATAGTAGGGCGCCGGAGCGACAACTTTGACCTCACAGGTGCCGTGCCTCGCCACCCGGGCGACGCGCTCTCTGATAAAGACGCCATGATTCGGCGACACGTTATTGGGAAACAGGGAGGTGAAGACAAGAATTTTCATCGCGCACCCGATCTCAGCTCACGGAATCTACCATCGTTCAACGCAGGAATTTCTTTGCCCAGCTCTCGAGCATCAGCAACGCCCACAGGTGCGAACCGTAATCTCTGGTGCCGCGCTGATGCTGATTCCACAACAATCTGACCTGCGGCATGTTGAACAGGCTGGCGGCAAACGAGTCTGACGCAAGCACATTCGCTTCGAAGAGAGGTCTCAGACTCGTCCGCAACCATTTTGCCAACGGAATGGAAAAGCCTTGTTTGGGACGATACAAAATATCATCCGGAACAATGCCGCGCAAAGCCTTTTTCATGATGTATTTGCCTTCTCCAGCGCGCAACTTGACATCCGATGGCAATGAGGCGGCATATTCCATGAAATGGTGATCCAGCAGCGGCACGCGCACTTCCAAGGCATGCGCCATGCTCGCGCGATCCACTTTGGTCAGAATATCGTCGACGAGATAGGTCTTTATATCGACATACTGAATTCGCGCCAGGGCATCCCACCCCCTGGACCTGTCAAAGTATGTTTGAAACACAGAAAATGAATCATAGTCAGCGAGCTCCTTCTTCAGCGGCTCGGTATAGAGGGATGATTTCATCGCGGACTTGAACCAGCTCATGCTGTTATAATAAGCTTGCTCGCCCGACAGCGACAGATTGACGAACAGGGTCTTGGCGCGAAATATCCTGGGCAGCCAGTCCGCTTTCGGATAGAGATGGCCCAGGGTGCTGAAGAGCGGCCGACGAACGGGATGCGGCAAAAGAGCGCGGATTTGATTTTCAAAGTGATCGAAACGATAGCGTCGATAGCCGGCAAAATTTTCATCGCCGCCGTCTCCCGACAGACAGACGGTCACCTTTTCGCGCGCCACCTGCGACACATAGTAGGTCGGCACCATCGACGAATCGGCGAATGGCTCGTCAAAATACCAGGCCAGATCATCGATGATCTTTGCCGCATCAGGGTGCACAATTTTCTCGTGCATATTGGTTTTATATATCTGGGCCACCTGTCGAGCATGCGGCAGCTCATCAAATGCGGATTCATTGAATCCGATCGAGGCCGTATTGATGGGCTGATTTGCCAGGCCGGCCATGATGCCGACCACGGCGCTCGAGTCAATTCCGCCGGAGAGAAACGCGCCCAAAGGCACATCGCTGATCATCCGCGCTCGCACGGCATCCTTCATCTGCTCGACTATTCCGTCCATCATATCTCTCTGCCCCATCTTTGTCGGCGCAAAGGAGATATCCCAATATTCTGACTCTTTCATGCCGCGAGCATCAATCCTGAGATAGTGACCGGCAGCGAGCTTGCGGATTTTTTTGAAAATGGACTTGGGCGCCGGGATGTACAGATAGGTCAAATAGTCATCGAGCGCCTGGTAATCGATGGTGCGATCAACCGCGGGATGCAGAAGAATCGATTTGATTTCCGACGCAAAGAGGAAGGTAGAGTCATCCAGGTAATAGTAGAGCGGTTTGATCCCCAGTCGGTCGCGCGCCACAAACAGCTCGCTCTTTCGGCCATCCCAGACGGCAAAGGCGAACATGCCGCGCAGGTGATGCACCAGGTCCCCACCCCACTGCTCATAACCGTGCAGCAGCACTTCGGTGTCAGAGTTGGTCCGGAAATCGTGTCCGCAACTGGCCAATTCCTTTTTCAGTTGCAGGTAGTTGTAAATCTCGCCATTGAACACGACGGCCAAAGAGCGATCTTCGCTGAACATCGGCTGGACGCCGCCGGCCAGGTCGATGATCTTTAAGCGTCTGTGTCCCAGCCCAATCCGGCCGGCGATATGCAATCCCTCGGCGTCCGGCCCGCGGTGGATGAGCGAATCGGTCATCTTTTTGATGATCGTCATCTCGACGGGCGCCTGAGAATGGTAATTAAACTGTCCGCAAATGCCGCACATGCTGTCACTTTCCCACGTTCATATATTCATAAGCGCCGATATCGATCGTCCCTACGGCCAGTCGTTTCTGCCCCCGCAAGGGGTGAATGTACTGCGCGACCGGTTTGAGATCGTAGCCGTTCACCGTGCCTGGCTCGATGCCCTTGTTGATCGCGCTCGATTCCGAGGTCAACCGATAGTCATACTGAGCGACATCGAGGAATTCCGCTGTTTTGCCCAAGCTCGGATCTGTTACTTTCGGGACAGTCAGATTGGCCAGGAGGAGCGCTTGCCCGTCCACAATTTTGCCATCGCCGTAAAAAATATTATTGATGACCCTGACAATGGAAGTGCCATCAACAATGCGCATAAAAACGCCGGGATCCCGGTCATTGACAAAAGTATTATTGATCACATAGAGTTCGTTTCGTCCGTGGTCCAGGCCTTCTGCGCCGAAAGACATCGCATTATAGTTATCGGCATCCGGCCCTTGTTGAATGAGATTGCCGATGATGAAGCCTTGTCCGCCGCTTGGCAGATCGATGGCATAGCTGGAAGTTCCGTCAGCCTCATCCATAATCCGATTATACAGGATAAAGTTCGTCGCCGCCCGGCTCTTGACATTGTGCCCGATGATTGCGTGATGGACATAGCTGAATTGAACGGTCAAGCTATTGACGTGTCCCACGTAGATATTGTGCGTCTGGCCATCTCCGGCGCCGTTATTGGCGAATTCGCAGTTCTCGATTCGCACATCACTTTGGTCATTCTCACCGCACAAAAAACCGTTCTGGTTATCGTGGATATAGCAATCGCGCACGGTTATCGACGTGCCTTCAAAGCGGATAGCAGCGCCGTTGCCGTCCGGAACCCGCGAACCTGAGAGCTCGATATTTTCAATGATGATATTTTCGCCGGTGAAAATCCACGTCCCTTTTCCCTGCGCGTGTGCGCCATTGGCCGCGATGTGGGGGCGATCTATACCGTGGATGACCAGATGGCTCTGCGGCCATACCGCCACGTCACCGTCATATTGACCCTGGGCGATCTCGATGACATCGCCGTCGCGCGCGACGCTGGCAGCCGCACTCGGGGTTGCCCAGGCTTGATCACGGCCGACGCGCAGGACATTCGCTGTCTGCATACTTGCACAGAAAGCAGCGGCGCCACAATGCCAACAGGCTAGCCAGCAGCAGGCAATAAATAATTTAGCTTTGTCTCGCATCTGTTGACGCATCAATCCGAGATCTTTTTCAGCCACGCCTCTTTCCAAAAGAGAAAGCAGGCTCTGTCGCATCCCTCGGCTGAGAACATCCCTTCGCCGGAACAAATGACGCCTTCGAGCAGGACAACATTTTTGATTTTTCGCATGACTCGTGCGCGTTCATCAAACATATAGTTGACTCTTCGCATCACCCTCGCCTGCACGCCGCAAAACTTTTCCATCTCTGGCAAAAACGCCAATCCCTGTGTCTCGTTTTTTTCATTCAAAAGTCTGCCGATTTCTTCCCTCGACAAGACCTGCACGAGGTCTCCGGCCTGCAATGATTCGCCTTTGCTTGACATAGCGCCACCTTTTGCGTTTTTATTTTCCACCTTAATTTTTGCCGCATCCTGCCCTTTCATTCTGGCTATTCGTCGGTCAACGGCTGATCTCAGTCGTCGCAGCTTGAGCAATATTTTGTCAAAAATATTGAGCGGGAGATCCGCGCCGCTGAACAGCCTTAAAAGCTGACACTTTAAATAATATTCACTGTTTTCGGCAGGCTCCTCGTCTCCTATGAGGTGATTTTTGGCCGTTGCATTGAATGGCATTTGTCGTTGTTCCATAACCTTCACTCCTGATCGCGTTGTATAGAATGAATTTGATTTTTAGTTTTCATCTTTATCACGTCGCAGAGTCCTCGGGCTGCAGTTGCGGCGCTGTTTCGAATTCGACTTG
>RQOI01000482.1 GCA_003854995.1 Candidatus Zhuqueibacterota bacterium | reverse complement strand
GCATTGAATCTCGTCAAGCTGTGCGGATACGAAGGCTCGAGTCGCAGGCGACGTAGCACGCGCGGGGTAATCCAGCCGGCGCAGAGCTTCGGCCGCGGAAATTCTTTCTTGTCGAGGATGATGACATCGACGCCTTTTTGCTGCAATGCCCAGGCGCACGTCGAGCCCGCTGGCCCGCCACCGACGATGATGACTGTCGAATCGATCATGCCTTTGCTTCTTCATTTCAAAAATAAAATGCGTTGCGCTCAACTGTACCGACAGGTCGGCTGATCCTTTCTCGGCCGATTCAACACCATCTGCCACAATTGATTATGGCGCGCGCGAAATCCACCGGCGGCGCTCAGCAGATAATAGCGCCACATGCGATAAAAGCGCTCGTCGTAGTGCGATTTCAGCTCTGGCCAGGCCTTGGCAAAATTGGCATACCAGGCCAAAAGCGTCTGGTCATAATCAGGACCAAAGTTATGCCAGTCCTCCATGTCGAACAAACCTTCCATAGCTCTTGTCAGCTGTGCCATGGACGGCAGCGATCCATTCGGAAAGATATATTTGACCGTCCACGGATCGGCGATGGCGCCGCTGAAAGTGCCGCCGATGGTGTGAATGAATGCCAGACCATCCGGTTTGAGGGTGCGATCGACGACCTGCATATAGGTACGATAGTTCTTATAGCCGACATGTTCCATGATGCCGATGGAGATGACGCGATCGTACTGGCCGCGCACGCTGCGGTAATCTTGCAGTCGGATATCCACTGGCAGATTTTTGTATTTGGCAGTCGCCCATTCCACCTGCTTTTTCGACACGGTCACGCCGGTGACATGCGCGCCATACTTTTGCGCGGCATAGCCGGCAAAAGCGCCGAAACCGCAGCCCAGCTCCAGCACGGTCATGCCGGACTGCAGGCCGATCTTTTTGCACACCAGTTCCAGCTTGTTCTCCTGGGCTTGGTCCAGATTTTTCGCTCCCCGCCAATAGGCACACGTATAATTCATGCGCGAGTCCAGCATGGCTTCGTACAGATCATTGCCGATATCGTAATGTCGCTCTCCCACCTGAAAAGCTCGTTTTTTGCTCTGCAAGTTGAACAATCGAGCGTGGAGCACATGCCAGAGCAATGACAAATTACTTTTGATGTGCGACGGCAAATCCGCCCGCAAGACGCGATTGATGAATTCATCCAGCTGCTCGCAGTCCCACCAGCCATCCATGTACGACTCGCCGAGCTCGAGCGAGCCCTGCGCCAGCACGCGCTGATAAAAGTGACTATTACGAACCTGGATATCGTACGATGCATTCCCATTGACCGTGATGCCCGCGGTTTGCACGAGATCGCGAAAGACTTTTTCACTCGTTGATGTCCCCATAGCGCACCTCCTT
>RQOI01000481.1 GCA_003854995.1 Candidatus Zhuqueibacterota bacterium | reverse complement strand
CTTAGTGAGGACAAAAAGCGTGAAGATTACAATTATTCGCATTAATAGAGCAGCCTGTGTTTTAGCTCTTTTTATGATTGCTGCGCTATGGCCCAACGCCGCGCCTGCTCAGGAATCATCGGCCGAGGAAGAATTTCTGACGATTGACTCGCGTCCGAGCGGCGCTGTCGTGCATCTGGAAGGGGAGTATCAATTCATCGGCAGAACGCCGTTCGTGGTTCCCTATGTGGTGATCGGCGAGTATGAGGTGAAAGCGAGCAAACTGGGATATGATGGTTTCAGTCGCAATATCACATTTTCGGGTTCTTCAACAAAAACGCTAGAAATCAAGTTGAAGAAAAAAAGCCAATATGAAGCGGTCGGCCGTTCAATCGCGGCGCCTGGGTGGGGCCAGTACTACTCCGATCGCAAGACGACGGGCGCTGTCTACGGCGCAGCGACAGCCCTTACTGTTCTTTCGTTGATAAAAACCCAGTATGCCTATTCCACAGCCAATCGAGACTATGAGAGCAGCCTGGCCAGAACAGAGCTGGAAGGCTTGTCCTACAGTGATCGACTCAGCATATTCAGCGACGTGGATGCGGCCTGGAAAAATCTCGAACAAAAGACGGACAGCAGGGACTTGAATCTCTATATTTTGCTCGGAGTTTGGCTGACCAATGTTGTTGACAGTTACATCTTTTTCCCGGATTATGGCAGGGAAATAGAGGTTTTTCAAAAGTTTTCCTTGAATGCATCCGCTCTGCAGGACGGTCTGAGCTTGCACCTCAATTACTCATTGAATTAACAACAAAGATTGACACCATGTTCAAAAATATGAGAGAAAATGTGAGACTTTTAACCCTGGCCGTCATGGCGCTCATCATCGTTTCATGCAAAGAGAGACCCTCTCCTTTCGAAAATGAGCTCAGCAACGTCCTTTCTGCTCCCACGGACATTTCTGTAAAGCTGGGCATGGGTCGAGCATTTTTGCAGTGGCGCTATGAGATGACGGACGATTTCAAAGAGTTCCGGATTTATCGTAAAGACGGGGAGGAGGGCTTGTTCAATCGAATCGTATCGACAACCAACACCTTTTATGCTGATACGATGCTCGTCAACGGCCAGGTCTACTCCTATGAGATCGCTGCTGTCGATCGCGCTGGATTTGAGGGTTCGCATTCGCGCGCCATTTCCATCATCCCATCCATCTATAGTCTGTTGATTGAGGACGGTGCAGAAGCAACAAATAAAACCAGTGTGTCTTTGCGCATCACGGCGCCGACCAATACGGCCTTTATGATGTTGGCGAATGACTCTGCCTTCCAGTTTGCGAATTGGGAATCATTCGCTGAAACCCGAGCGTGGCAGCTCAGTCAGGGAGATGGCCTCAAGACCATCCACGCAAAATTTCGCGATGACAACGATTATGAGACGCAACTGCCCGTCAGAGCGAGCATAACCCTGGATACTTTTGCGCATATCTATTCTCTCCAGCACGACGGCACTGGCCGAGTATTGGGCGAAAATGATGTGTTGCATATCAGCATGCATACGTCAGATAAATTTGGCAACGCCACTGTGTCAGTCATTGAGCCGGACTCTATCGTCACAGATGACAGTCAGGGTAAAATCTGGATCAAAGATGTCAAATTGTACGACAGTGGCGTGTGGGG
>RQOI01000066.1 GCA_003854995.1 Candidatus Zhuqueibacterota bacterium | reverse complement strand
TTCTTCAACAGCGTGGCGGCCAGAGCAAGGGCGCGGTCCTGCCGCACGCTGGCAAAACTCAATGAACTGCCGATGCCAATGAGCGCCAGCGGCAAAGTCATGCCCGCCAGATAATCAATGGTTGTGGTGATGATGGGATGAATCGGCATCTGAAAAAGTGAAAAGGGTATGGCGACGATAGCGGCCAGGATCAGAGGATTTGTCGCAATTTTCAGCACAGTATGCCCGGGCCGCAGCGATTTTTCTCGATGCTGCGGCACCGTGAGAGCGATGATGGAGAGCACATTATAGAGAGGCATGATCACCGCCAGGACCAGGGCGCCATTTGCCAATGCTCCTGAGCCGAACGCATTGTAGATGAGCGCCAGCCCGAGAATGGCGAAATTGCCGCGAAACGATCCCTGAATGAAGGCGCCCTGATCCGCCCCGTTTTTGCAGATGAAAAGAGCGACAGACCAGGATAGTATGAACATGAAAGACAGCGCCGCCACGATGAATATAATTTGACGGAGATTAAAAATCTCATCAATCGGGATATCCGATAACTCTTGAAACAGCAGCGCCGGCATGGCGACGTTGAAGACCATTTTGCTTGTCACGCTATTGAAAGACTCGTCAATGATGCCGCGCTGCTTGAGAAAGATGCCGATGAAAATGATGATGAATACGGGTGCGACGACAGAGGCTGAGAATATGATATTTTGCATAGGCGAAGAGAATCGAGAGCGCTGTTTCTACTGTTCTGTTTCGATGCGTGTACCGATGACAATCTTGGTGAGACCGCTTCTTTTGGCGATATCCATGATTTGCACGATCAGGCCATGCTC
This sequence comes from Candidatus Zhuqueibacterota bacterium, assembly GCA_003854995.1. Lineage (GTDB taxonomy): Bacteria > Zhuqueibacterota > Zhuqueibacteria > Residuimicrobiales > Krinioviventaceae > Kriniovivens. The sequence goes on along the minus strand of RQOI01000066.1, from coordinate 17,558 downwards.
GGTCTTTTTATCTGCTTTGAGGACCAGCGTTTTTTCCTCAATATCAGGAATCATATTGGCAATTTCACTCGCGAGCTCATCGAGGTTCACCTCCCTGTCCGCCAAAAATATCGTGCCGTCCTCTGAAATGTGCATGACCAGGTTCTCGACGCGCGCCACTTCCGGGGATTGAATGGTCGGCAATTCCAGCTTCATGCCGGGTTGCTCAATAAAGCTGGATGACACCATGAAAAAGATGAGAAGGATGAACAGGACATCAATGAGCGGCGTGATGTTGATGACGGTTCGATGCTTCTTTTGTTCATTGAATTGCATAGAAGGGCATTCAGAGTCTACGAATTGTCTGCATCAGCTGGGTGGTATACTTTTCGATATCCAGAATATAATTCTCAGCTCGATGGGAAAAATAATTATACATGATGAGCGCCAGAATGCCGATGATCAGTCCGGTCACGGTGGTGATCAGGGCTTCGGAAATGCCGCCGGCCAGCAGGCTCGCCTGGCCTGTCCCCTGCTTCGAAATGACCGTGAACACCTTGATCATTCCCAGAACAGTGCCAAGGAGGCCCAGAAGCGGCGCAATGCCGGCTATGGTCTCCAGCGCCGGCAGGCCACGCTCGAGCGAGCGCACCTCCTGTCTGCCCTGGTCAATGAGCAGCTCGCGCACCTCATCGGGGGACAGATTTCTATTTTGCAGCCCGGTTAAAATGATGTTGGCAAATGCGCCCCGGTTTTTCTCACACAGACTGGTCGCGAGCTTGACATCCTCATTGCTGCTGAATTCTTCGACCACGCTGATGATCTCCGGCACCAGAATTTTGCTCCGGCGCAGGCTGATGGCTCTTTCAATGACAATTGCCAGTGCGAGGACTGAAGACAACAGAAGCGGGACCATGATGATGCCGCCGCGTGACAAGTAAGAATAAACGTCAGCCATAATGCGGATGTAATCTTTTTCGAAAAGCAATACGCGAAAAGTAAGCCAAATTTCGTATTTGACAAGATAGGCACTATTTCAAAAAAGGGCAAGATATTTCACAAGCCGGGTGTAAAACATCAGTCTTTGGTAAAATCGACAAGATCAACACGAAACCACAAAAACACAAAGAACAACTTGGCCTGGAGCATCGATTACTTTATATTTGGGCAATAAATTATTTTGACGATTCATTCAGTAAAGGCGTTGCGCCATTTTATTTTGTGTGCAGCTGATTCGCCTCTTTCGCTTCTCTTTCTTTTCGCAGTCGCTCCAGCTCTTGCTTGGATTTGTTTGTCTTGTCGATTTCCTCTTCAAGCTGCGAATAGAGCTTTTTTGTTTTTATGGCCTTTTGTTGATCGATTGATGTTTTATGCATATCATAGACGGATTTGGGCAAAATGAGATATTTTACGCCAAAATTGATACGCCAGCCCGGGTAACTGGGCATTCCCGGAAGATCCGGCTCAAAACCGACGGTGGTGTCACTGGCCGGCGACAGACGCAAATCCGCGCTGGTGATGAATGAGAAGCGATGATGGGGTTTGTAGACAAAACTCACATTCATGTAAAAATAGTTTTCCCGTCCCGCTGCGCCGGGCGGCGGCGTGACGATCCAGGCCAGGCCATAGAGTTCGAGCCCATATTCATAGAGGGTTGTCGGAAATTCAATGCCTGCTGCGTATTGAAATGATTGACTCGTACGACTGACCCGGCCAAGCTCTGCAGGATCGACTTCAGTCAACTGCACGCCGTTGTCGTTGTAATTCCAATAACCGAGATTGGCATTCACCCGGAAATCGTTCAAGAGATTGGGGGATGTATATCGGTACGTCAACAGACCGGTGAGTCCGAATTCAAAATGTCCCGCTGTATAGTCTTCAAAGAGGACGTTGTGCTTTTTGCCCGTTGGGAAACGAGTCCCGATTTCAAAGCCGAGCCAGATCGGCCGGCGCTCAACTTTATAATTGCCGAATTTGACGCGGAGCAGCGTGTCCCACGGAATCTGATCCCCATCGGCTTTGTGTGCATCCTGATACAGAATGGGAGTAAAAGAGACATCTCCGTGCGAACTGAAACCATAGGTCAAATCTCCAATAGCTTGGACAAGCCATAATGTGGCGCCGGTTTCGATGTTCAGCGTTTTATTGGGAAAAGTGCTTTTTTTGCCCCAAAAACCGATATTGCCTATCGTCGTCAGATGGCCGGCGCGGGTGGTATAGGCTGCTTTCGCGTGCGGCAATCCTCGTCCGCTATTCACAACCGTCGACTCGAGTCTCACTGCAGATGAAAGCAGCACCATGACAGCGACCAGAATTTCTGTTGCTCTCATACATTCCTCCGGCATTTTTCTTTTATCCACGCAACGGCATGCATCAAACGAAAAGCTTGCCAAAATGGTCAGTTCACGAAATGCACTCCACCCACTCACACCCCTTCCTTCTGCATAATATAATAAATTTATTGGTAAAAAATCGATATTCTTATAATGAAATTGAACAGCTCACACGATGGACATCCTGAAACGAATTCGTGACAAAGGCATAGTCAACAAAAAAATGTCTCCAGTGCAGGCCGGCGCCAGCCGATAAACCGGCATCATTTTTTCCCAATCTTATGGCCACACTTTTCATCGCAAACTCCATGCCTGCCAAATGGCGCTGTTCATATTTTTGCAGATAGGTATAATAGAGATTGAGCGAAGACTGTGAAAACCAGAGCGGCTGCAGGTAGGACGCACCAAAGGTGAACGTCTGATGAATGCGATCTTTATGTTCGGTGCTCCAGATGATCGCGGTTTGCGTCATATCGAGCAGCGAAAAACCGAAGGAGAGATCGCCCAATTGGCGCTGATTCAACAGCGTTCCAAGATTAAACTTGATCATCAATCCCGCATCGACTCCCATGCCGGTCGCTGATGCCTCTCCGAGCTTTTGCCGGAACAGCTTGAAATTGAGGCCCAACGGAATGGTGATCGGCAGATCGCCATACCACCAGCCAAGCGGCAGAATAGACTCCAGTGTCTTGGCGAAAGAGAAATAGAAAACATCTTCGACATCCTGAATATAGCCGAGCGCTGTGCCGTCCGGTCGAAGCGCGATATCCTTATTGCGCTCGGCAAAGGAGGAGCCGCTCAGATCGGGATAGATGGGAATATCATCGACAGCGTAGCGGGTCCAATTGAACGCAATTGTGCCGTCGCCGTGCAAGGGATAGGCGGCCCCCGCATAGTTGTAACTCGCCAGTGGTTCGCTAAAACTGCCGAACGTTGGCGCATACATCAGGTTGATATGCGGCCTTTGCAGCAAGCCCAGCGAGGACGGATTGTAATAAAAAGTTTCGCCAGTGCTCACCAGCGCCGTGGCGGCGCCGCCGAGGGCGAGTGGCCGGGCGCCGACGCCGAGCTCCATGGCAGCACCGGCGTATCGAGTTTGCGCCCAGCCGGGGCGGATGAGCAAAAAAGCTGCTAAAAGAATGGAGAATGTTTTTTTCAATTCGCGTTCACTTTATCTTGGCAATTTTTCCCGTCACTGTTTTTGTCGTGCCGCTCGATTTCCCGATGAGCTGATAAAAATAGACGCCGTTTGCCACTTCAAAGCCGTCGACATCAGCCCCGTCCCAATAAATTTCATGATAGTCGGCACCCAATGGATTCGGATCGTCCGGCACATCCGTCGCCGTAAAATGGCGGATGAGACGTCCCGACGCAGTGAACAGTTTGAGTGACATGTCACTGACCGGGCTGGTGAAGATATAGACAAATCGGGTGTCCTGGACGAAGGGATTGGGATAATTTCCCAGCATCTGAATATCAAACTCACTGGCGACGCGGAAGGAAAACTCGTATTGCTCACTCATATTCTGGTTACAATCTGATGCCCGCGCCGTCAGCAACTGCTCACCGGCCTGCAGCTCCGGATTGTAACTGATGAGTATTTGATTGCCGTCAACAATGGAATCCGGCAGCGCCAGTTCGGTCGCATCGACCGATTTGCCGTTCAGAACGATGTCCAGACGACCGGTCGAGATATCGACGCCGTTCACGTCCTGCAGTCTTAGGCCGATCCTCGGCTCATCGCTCGCCCACTTGCCGGTCACAAACGGCTGGCCATCGATGGTCAGGGAAACTTGCGGCGGAGTCGAATCCGTGACCGTCAAAAGCGCCAACGGACCCATGTCGGGCAGCTCGGCATACAGCGTGGACGGCAGGGATTGCGTGTCACATCTGATCCATTTCTTGGTTTGCTTTGAAAAGCGAAAAAGATGGGATGCTTTTGCCACAGAATCGATGGTCGAGCTGTCCGCAGGCAGATGGAATATGACGGTCGCTGCTTTATCGAGGCGCACGGGCGCCATGAGGTGAACATCATAGGCGGGCGTATTCGAAACATAGAGATAATCGGGCTGCTGGCTGATTTTCACCTGCTGCAACGTATCGACTAAAAGCGCGGCATGGCCGCTGAGCGCGCCGGCGGGCAACTCGATGGTGAGAGTTTCGTCGAACATCAGACTGTTCGCTCGCTTACCGTTGAGCAAAAAGCCCGTCGATGTACACTGGAAGAGGGTGGGCGACACTGTCGTGATGAGGACATTATTCTCCCGATTGTCCTCGCGCAGGGTCGAATCGGGATCAAGGGTGATGCGAAGCGTGAGCGGTCCTGGTTCTGGTGCGTAAGGATATCTGCTCTTGAACGAAGCATAAGCATCCACAGCAACCGTATCGCAGCCGATCTTGTGCCAGCCGGCATCACCATCTCTGAATTCATAAAGAATGGGCAGATGCGCGACCGCATCGCTGCTCGCATTGTGAATAGTCGCTTCCAGGTAAACCTGTTCCTGTCCGGTGAAAACCAGGTCTTGTTGATCAATTGCCACGTCCACATTGTAGCCAATATAGTGCTTATACAGGCGACTGTTGTACACTGTGTTTTCTTCATCGACGGCGACGAAATAGTAGGAGAATTGAAATCCGGTCCAGGCGACCTTGACCGCGCGACTCGACTTGAACCAGTTGTCGCTGGTCTGCTGCATCGGCAATGAATCGTTCAATGCCAGGCACCACACGTTTGCAAGCGGCGAGCGACTGCGAATGTGCACGAAGAAATAGAGACTATCCTCAAGGGTTGGGGAGACAAAAGCCGAATCAAAGACAGCTCCCTTGAGCGAGATGGCGAGCGAACCATGGGTTCTATTGCCGCCAAAGTTATCAGCGCCGTAGAAACGGATGATGCCGGACTCTCCGGCAAACTCATCGCTGATCGGCAAGAGTGCTCCGGGATTTCCATTGCTGAAGGGGACAGGCGCGTTGGCAGTAGCACTGAGCGTGCTGTCGTGAATGCTGAAATAGCCGACACCTTGAGCGAACGGCAGGACCGTCGAGGCATTGACGGCCTCGCCCTTGAGCAAAATCGGATCATCGACCTCGAGGGTCGTCTGATGCTCTGGCAGGACAATTCGCGTCGCCGGATCTCCCAGCAGATGATATTGATTGATCTGCGAAACGGCTTGCGGTGTTTTATAGTGCGCCAGATAAGAAATTTTGCCGCCTGTTATCATGTCGCCCAGAGTCATTCCGGGATTGTTGAAAATTTGCTTCAAGATTTCCGTCTGCAAAAAATAGTCATTCCATTCCCAGCCCACGCCGCTGGCGCCGACCATGGCGAGCGCGCCTTCGCTCTCGGTGAACAGCAAGGCGTCGGCCAGGGACTGTTCGCGATTCGGATCCTCGAACGCGCCGGTGTAGCATGTCATGCTGAGTATGAAGGGCAGCTTTCCCTGGGTGTAAAATCGACTGACATCTTCCAGTCGGAGCAGACTATTATCAGCCCATATGGCGCCTCCGCCATGCCCATGAAAGGTGATGACACTGCAGCCCTGATCCAGATAATCCAGCAGGTCACTTGTGCCGCCAAAATAGGGATCATAATCGATGGATTTATCCTTGACGGAAAAGAGCAACTGGGTGTCAAAATCGGGTGGCATAATCTTGGATAACGCTATGCCCTGGGAACGAAATGTGATGCCGTTGCCACCGATGATCAGAAAGCGATTGGGCCAGTCACCTTGCGGCGGCGAGGTCTCGTACTGGATCACTTTATCAAGCGCTGCCTCGAGCTCCTGCACCGTCTTGACCGGCAAGCGGCCGATATTGATGTCCGGGACCTCGTCGTCACCGGAGACGAGCGCATACCAGAAATCGCTGGCAGCAGAGCCAAAATTCATCGTCTGGCGCATGTGCACCGGAATGTAATCGAGCGTATCGCCCGTGGCCGACACCTGCAGATAGCAGCCATCCCCTATCAAAAAAACATGCTGCAGTCGCGGCGCCTGCCATTGCTCGTAAGCCCATTTCAGAAAATCACGAATAGCGTAGGAACTCACATGTCCATACGAAAATTCATCATAGACATCCTGGACATCAACGACGAGCGGGGTGTGCCCCTGCGCCCGGCGCAGCTCGACGAGCTTGGCCACAGAGGGTGAATGGATGAATTTTTTATGCGCGATGATCACATAATTTGCAGCCATGCCGATATCCATCAAAGAGCTCGGTGCATCTTTTTCGATCTTGTTGGCGACGTGCTTGGCGCTATTCGAGACAGCGACAAATTCGGTTTCAGGAGACAAGACATCATTTTGAAAGCTGATTTGCAGGGACGTCTGATTCTGCAGATCAATGACCTGTTCCACCTGTCCACCGACAATTTTGCTCTGGTGGATTTTGTAGACATGAACATTGGCATCCTGAAAACCATCCACCCGGAACAGGAAATTGCCACCCTGATAATCGGGCGGTATTTTAAATCTGATGTAATCATTGTGCGCCCGGTAGAGCCGCGGATAGGTTATTTCGAACCAGTTGAGGAGAATATTGTCGACGTTTTGCGGATTGACATTATTGACGATGCTGAGGACATTTTCACCATTCCGGATGTCCGCGCCGTTGATGTAGCTGTCATCTGCGCTTGCAAGATCAGCGAGATCCTGCATAGTCCATCTGTGCGAGGCGACAAATGAGTTGTTGAGGTAAAGAGAGACATCATGGGCGCTGCCGACGATCGTTGTTGAGCCACTCAGCATGACGCGCGCGGTCACTCGCAGAGGCGACTGATTGTCCGGATGCCATAAATCAAAGGCATAGTCCACTTTTTTTCCGGCAAGGATGCCGCGATCGTAAAACCAGTGATCCCGCAACGTATCTATGGGAACATGGCTGAGATGATCATAGTAATTGTCCTCTTCCATATGCACGGTCTGCAGAAAGGAATAGGGGCGGATCGACTGGCCTGGCTGAACAGCGGAGATCTCACCCGACTCTTCGACCATCCATAGACCCCGTTTTTCCCATGACAGCCAATAGACGCGATTGTCGCTGTATGGATCCTGGTACAAATCGGACGCTCTGCTTTGGAATGTTTTTTGGTTCGCCTCGCCCCAGAATTCAAAAAAATCATCCGCATGAAACTGCCCGTCGCGCCAGCCCTCGGCATAGAGAGACACATCGCGGCCGTTGCAGGTGAGTCGAAGCTTTTTGAAATCGATATCGAGCAGGCGGACGCCGGCCTCGGCGAGATCTCGGCCGGTTATGCGATAGAGGCCATCCTGATTGACGTAAATCTTCCACCGCTCATTCGACACAGCAGCTCTCTTTGCCAATGCAGGCGACACCGTGCGAGCCTTTTGCGTCTGCACGCTGCTCGTCACGCCCATGTGCCGCAAAAACTCGCCTTCCGAGATCGGCATAGGCTGGCGAGGCGAATCATGCGCAACCCCGACCACATCAAACAGAATAGTCGAATAGATGATCAGCTCATTCGTCTGCACATCAAAATGATATGGAAAGACATCGGCGCGCAAAAGATGATTTTGCCGATATTGGCCGAGATAATCGACAGTGACGAGCTCAGGGGAGAGGGGGTGAAAAAGCGCCATCTGCTGCGCGGCCGCAACTGCGGGATCACCGATCGCAGACTCGGCGAAAGAGACGGGCTTGCGCAACGGCACGCGTCGTTCCTGAACAGATAGGATCCGCACCGACGCAGCCGGGCTATCCAGGTGTAACAGAATCGGCTTGTAGGGCAAGACAGCGCCGTTGGCGTGCTCGAACAGCGGCCAGCCCGCGACGCTCAACAGCGTGCGAAGCGAATCATTTTGGCTAAAGTGTTGGATGGCAGGGATGTCAGCGCATACCTGAAAACGAATTCGATCGGCTTTTTTTTCAATGACAAGAACATCTTGCGCCGACACATTTGCCCAGATCGTCAAAAAGATGAAAGAGTAAATGACTTTATTCAACTGCATCCCGCGTTGCCTGTTGATGAGACCGTCCTTCGCTGCAAAATAATTGTCTTTGCAGAATGTTCCCGCTTTTTACCTACAGCCTTGTAAGCGAGGCTTTAGAACAAAAGTAGATAAATTTCAGCGTATTGCGCAAAAGATTTTTGCCCAGCAGAAAGTACACAGCTGCAGCTGCGTGACCTCGCGCGGATTCGTCAGCAGAGTCCCAGAGATGTTTTTCAAAAAAAAAAGATCCGCCGGTGCGCTTCGATCGCAAGAGATCTCTTGCCTGTCTACGCCCGGCGGTCAACAGCCCGACACCATATGGCGGCTGAGTTTCATTTCACTTGACGAGAACCATTTTCATCGTCTTTTCGACATCACCGGCAGTCACTTTGGCGATGTAAATTCCGGTGCTCACGATTTGACCCTGATCATCCCTGCCATCCCACCGGAGCGTGTGCGGACCGGCCTGCAAGGATCGTTCAATTAACTGCCGCACGCGCCGGCCGAGGAGATCAAAGATCGAGAGCTCGACGTATCGATGGTCCGGCAACAGGAATGAAATCGTTGTCGATGCGTTGAAGGGATTGGGATAATTTTGCTGTACCGTGAACTCGACGGGAGATTTTACGTTGTCGTCAACATCTGTCACAATATCGCCCAACTTGCCTTGTGCCAGGATGAAATTGACCGCAGCCGACCCGCCTTGCGGCAATGTGACGGCGGTCACGGTCGTCGGCACGACTTGATGAAATGGCAACGGCAGGTAAACAGGCAGCAGAGCATACTCTTCACCATTCGGCAGGCCATAGGCGCTGACCTGAAAAACGAGCTCATCCAGACTGACCGGCACGCTCGCCTTTTGCTGCGCATGCCATAAATCTTTGTAGATGGTGAGATCGAGATTCAATCCGGTGAGCGATCCGCCGAATAAAAAGCCGAGGAGATCAAAATTTTCGAACAAGCTGACAAATGACATGGCATCATCGACGAGCGGCAGAGCCGTGAAAAGAGAGACCGTGCGGATGAAATACGTTCCAGCTGCAAGTCCCTTGATGGCATAACTGCCAGTCGAACTGATCTGCAGACCAGTCCTTGCATCGTAATCGGTCAAAGCATAACCGACGAGATGTCCTGTCTGATCATAGGCGCCGACAAAGACGCTCGATATGGGCAATCCCGTCGCGCTGTCCGTGACCGTGCCGGTGATCGTCCCGGCTGCCCTGTCCAGCGCAATGATCTGATCCGCTGTCACATCGCCAAAAGCGAGAGCCAAGATTTTGTTCTGCGTCGCATCAAAAGTGGCGCCGCCGCCGAGATAGGTCGTTGCAAATCCCGACGGCTGCGGAATGGCAGCCACCTTGTAGGTGCCGGGCAACAACCGATTGATGCGATAGCCGCCGTTGAACTGGACGTAATCAAAACTGGCGACCGCGCCGGTCTCCGAATCATAGGCCACGACCGGCAGTCCGGCCAAAGTATCTGCCCCGGCCCGCAGACGGCTATCGCCGGCCAGATCAACATAGCCCTGGATGGTTGCCCCGCGTTCCAGCATGAAATGAACATCTGGCACCAGGCTCTTGTCCAGATTGATGACATTTGCAGCATAGAAGCTTCTCTGATCATCACGGTATTCAGTCAAATAGTCATTCTCGCCACTCAATCCGGTCAGCGCCACAACTTTATAATGACCCATGGGCAACGGCCCGATCGTATAGTTCCCCAGGCTGTCGATTTCGCCGAGCGGATAAAACGGGTAGCCGGAGGTGTCCTCCAGCGCCGCGATGAGCACATCTGTGACCGGCGCATTCGTTTCAGCATCAAGGACATGACCGGCGATGAAATGCGGCTCTGTCAGCTTGAAATCGGCGGTGAAAACCTCCTCTTCTCCCTGCAGCAGAATGGGCTCCACATCCAGGATGCGGAAGAGATTCGCCTCGCCGCCGAAAAACTGATCCACCACCTTGCCCTTGTGTTTTCCGTCCACCAGAATGCTGTCGGTATTGAATATATCAAAATTGATGAAAATATCAGAGACTGTTCGCAGTAAATAGGTGCCCGCGCGCAGTCCTGGAATTTCAAAGGCGCCATTGAATTCAGTGCTCACCACATGCAGTTCCAATTCTGCCAGGAACGGCTCGCCGTCAGAATCCAGAACATCGGCATTCAGCAGTACAAGAGTCAGAGAGTCCAGAATGGAATTATTGTGATCGACGATGGTTCCTTTGATGCTCGCGCCCTCATCCAATAAAAAATTGATGTCTGCGGTCGTCGATCCTGCCGCCACGGCGACCGGCTTGGCCTTTTTGACGTATGGCGTGCCGGCGGCGCCGTCCCAGAATTCGCCGCGATAGTTGCCGGCGCCGATGAGAGTGCCGAGGTAATCATCCGCATAGATGAAATAGTTGCCTGGCGGCAAACCTTGAATTTCATATTCATTTGGAAGGCCAAGTGACAATCCGAGTTGTACGAATGAGGTATCGACGGCGGAAAAGGCCGCGGAGATCGCCAGGAAGGCGGGAAAGATAGTGCCCGACACGGCGCCGGTCGATTGCGCCACGGACGATCTTTTCACTTTGAAATTCACCACTGTCGGCGAATTCAGATCATTGATCTCGATGATCGTCGCGTCAGTCCATCCTTGCTGATCCACATGCCATGTCGGCTCATAGCCGTCAACTGCCGCCTGCACTTTAAAGCGGCCGGTCGCCGGCAGAACAATCTCATAGGCGCCACCGCTCATTTCAGCGCTGCGCGTGTCAATGATCAGGGGCGATTTGTCCGTCGTCACAATGAATTCGACAGTCGTAAAATCTTCCACCGGTGTGCCATCGGCTGCCGTGATCGTGCCGCTGATTTTGGCGCCCGGCATCAGATCGAAATCTATGCCGTTGATGGTCGCCAGAGGGACAAAGACTTTTTCCGCCTGTCGCCAGGCCTCCCGCGAGCCCAAATGCGCCGGGACATTTTTATATATTTGATCCGCATACTCGCCGCTGCGCGTCATCACGTAAAAAGAATCGCTTCGCAGTCCCGATATCGCATAGTCGCCGGTCTCGAGGGACACCTCCGAAGAGCCGGCAAAATATCCATGACTGTCAAATGCATAAACCGTGACGTCCTGTTCTGGCGGCGCGCCGCTTATCGTCACCCGGCCAGCAATGCCGCCCGGCTGGCTGGCGACCGGATTTTGCGCCGCTTGCGAGAGCGCATGCTGCATCCGCACTTCATCCCTCTCTGAATCAATTTTTTGCAAAAACAGCGGTACGAGCTCTTGCGGTGTCAGATGAGCTTTCAGTTGACTCTGCACTTTATGCGACAGATATTCCTCTCGCGCTGCGCTCAACAGCGCGTGCTCGAATTTTTCATCCATTTGCTCCAGAGCCCCGCCAATCTCGGATAGCTGCCTGTTCGTATCAATGGTCTTGAATCGATTCGCAATCATGCTTCCCGGAGTGACAGTGGATTGCCGTGCAAAGAGCTGAAAAGCAATGATCAATGACAAAATGATGAACTGAACTCTCATTTCACATCTCCTCTTGAGCTAAAATTGATGTCATAGAGTAAACTGATTGGCATCTCTTTTTATTTCAATTGATTTAGCGTCGCATCTGTCTGGCGGACGGTGGAGGTGATATTACTGCGCGTACTCGAACTGACCGGTTTCGGTGATGATAAAGCTCCCTGACTTGAGCGAAAATTCTCTATCTCCCAAACCCAGGAGATTAACGAGGACGCTCGTAAAGCCGCCTTGTTTTTTCTCCTTGGCATCACTTTTCTTCTTTTCACCGGCAAACACATCGCTCAATGCATTATAGCTCTCGGCCGAGATCAATTGAAAAGTCACTTGCACGCTCACATAGTAATTTTTATTCCTCTCGAGCTCGCTCAGCGGCACGAGCGGAAAATATTCGACAAAAGCGCATTGTCTTTTCACCGTCTCGATGTGCGGCGTCAGGCGATATCCATCCGGTGTTTCGAGCTTGAACTTTTTCTCCCAGTTATCATAAAAAACTTTAATGTGGTGGTTGAGCTCTTTTTCCAATGGATTGATGAAACTCTTTTGTTGCCAGAGTTGAATCTTGTGCACGACCTCGGATTGCACACCCCGTTGCAGCGCTTCGATGCTTTTTTCGTCCAGCAGCTCATCGATATGGTACGACACACACAGCGTACTATCAATGATTTTAAAATCATCGATGACGCCGCGTTGTGCCGATGTTGCCGAGAGAGATGCAAAAAGCACAACCAGGAGAATTTTATTCAACATGCATTTCATGGATACGATACTCGAATCTCTTGCCATACGCAATTTATCGTTTTCGTGTTTCAAAGGCAAGCCATTCCTTGTCAGAAATGATGCTTTCGACCGTCAGACCGTTTTGATGGCAGGCGACAGAAATCATTTCTTCCTCTTCCGTCAAAATACCCGATAGCAGGCACAGGCCATTGCCATCGAGGAGTCCTGCCATTCTTCGCAGCATGTTCAATATTTGCGTGCGATTGACATTCGCGACGATCAGGTCAAAGTATCGATCTTGCAGGGCGTCCAGCGTGCCGGCGAAGGCGCACAGACGACCGGACACACCATTTTTTATCGCGTTGTGCCGGGCAGTCTGAGCAGCGATGGCATCTGTATCAAAGGCAACCGCGCTGCCGGCGCCCAAAAGCAGCGCAGCGATGGCCAGAATACCGCTGCCAGTGCCGACATCGAGCACTGTGCAGTCAGGATGAACATTTTTTTCGATCAGTTGCAGCGTCAATTGAGTGGTGGCGTGTTCGCCGGATCCAAAGGCCATCTCCGGATCTATCTCAATGACAATGGGGGGCGCGGGTATGGGCTTTGCCAGCCAGCTTGGCTGCACGAGCATGTTATCGGTGATACGTATGGGACGAAGAGACTTTTTCCACTCTTCATTCCAATCGCGCTGCGGCAGAATTTCGGTCGCAATAGTGAGATTGGCGTCGGTGTGGAGGAGCTGTTGAAGGGAAGATAAATAGGTGTTCAGCGGATCGACTATATCCTTTTCTCGCACGGATGCGTCAAAATAGGCCAGCAGCTCGTTTTCCTGTTCTGCGATGCCGCTGGCGCCGTTTTCAAACAGGAAATTGCTGACAGCTTCAGCGATCTCGGCATTGACCCGGATGCGCACCTGCAAAAAAGACCGCGCCTGCATACGTGCTCCCACTTTCAGCAGCATTCATGACGACAGTCATCGCCGGGAACAGTCGCCCGGCGACACTGCTGCGATGTCACTCTTCGTAAATGACGGCAGTCACCACCCGGCCGACCTTTTCTAGGCTTGCGGCGCTGCATTTATCGGGCGTATCTGCCAGAGTGTGCCAATATTTGTAATCAAAATCGATGATATCGACGCTTTGTATGCCGGCCTGCAATAGGGGGACGTGATCATCGTACACAATATAGCCAACCTCGGGAATGAACTCGTTTATTCCGAGTTCGGTCGCTTTGTCCCACAGCTTGTTGACGAGAGCTCTGGAGTATTGTACTGAATAACCATCCTGATAGATATTCAACTGTGCATCGCCGATCATGTCGATCAAGATGGCATAACGAGGACTAAAAGCATAGGCGAATTCACGCGCAAAAGCGGCAGAGCCGAGCGCCCATGTTCGATTTTCTTGATGCGTTCCCGCATCTTCGGCATCGAAAAACACGATATCGACGCCGACGGTCGGCGGAGTTGCCGCGACCAGTTCCGCCATATGCAAGAGCACGGCCACGCCAGAGGCGCCGTCGTTCGCACCTGGAACGGGCGTTCTATGATGCGCCGGATCGGGATCTTCATCGGCCCACGGCCGGGTGTCCCAATGCGCGCACAGCAGCACGCGGTTCTTTTTCGCCACCTGAAAACGGCCAATGATGTTATATCCGGTTTCCGATTTAGGCGGCGAGTCGTACGAAAAGATGAACTGCTGCGTCGTCACAAATTCAGCGTGCTTTTTCAATTGCGCGACGAGATACTCCCGGCACTGCCGGTGCCCCGGTGAGCCGGGATTGCGCGGACCAAAATCGCATTGCGCCCGTAAAAAGGACATGGCCTTTTCGCCGGCAAATTTCGGCGCAGCTTGCGATCGACACCCTGTTTGCAAGATCAAAACAAGGGAACAGAATAATTTCAATAATCTAGTTTCCACGAATAGAGATACTCACATTAATTCCGAGTTCTTTGAACGACGTATCGCCGATCATCTTGTTATGCGTCTTGCCCAGCTCAAAGTAGGCGCCACCGCGAACACGATTGGAAAAGCTGTAATCGACGGTTGGCTTGAGAATCCATTTGCTGGTTTCGGCCGTCACTTCATATGGCCCGCCCTTGCTCTTTTCCGTGATATTGTCACCGAGCGTAAAACTCAGGGCAAAATCGATGGCATTCTGCAGCCGCTTTCGTCCCAGGAAAGGAAGCGGGATGCGGAAATCTCCTTTTTTCGAATAACTTGCGCTGACAGAGAGATCCTGAGCGCTCGTGCGTGTGCCGGCCTGACCGGACGTGAGTGTAATGCTCTCTTTGGCCGACACATTGTATTTGACGGAGAAGGATATGCCGTTCTTCATCTGCATGGTGATGCCGATGAGCGGGCGGAACTGGTTGTCCACATCTTCTTTTGTTTTGTTTTCGATGCCTTTATCGACGTTGAATGTCTGATCGAGCCGGCCGGACCAGCCGTGCTCAATGGAAATTCGCTGGAACAAGTCTTTCAGGAAGGGCAGTTTTTCGCCGCCGCTGATGCGCAAGTTCCAGGTTGGAAATGGCATGCCGAGACTATCGCCGCGGATCATCCAGCTTTGCGAGCGCTGGCCGGTCGATGTTGTGCTCTGGTTCAGTGAATAAGTTTTATCATAGTTAAAGCTAAGCGTGATATTTCGCCCAAATTTGATACCCGAAGAGACGCCAAAAGTTTCATTCTCGCTGCTGGAATTCCGAGCGGTCGACGTTCCACTCTCTGTTTCAACGATCTCCATCGGCACACCCGGATCCTTTGTCAGTCCCAGCTGATATTGAGCGGTCGGCACGCCGCTGAGACCATAGATGGTCCAGTTTTCACGCGTCGTATACTTGACGTTGAACGGATCAAAGATTTCGACAAAACCGCTGACAATGCCCATGATGCGAAATTTTTTTTCTTTTCCAGCGCCATCCTTGCTATCGCGCGCCTCGCCCTCCTCTGTCCGGCCGGGAACCGGCCTCGGTTGCGTCTGCCGTTGACCACGGGGGCCGCTTCGTGCCGTCGGTTTATAGACGGTTTTCATCAAAGTGCTCAGATTCAAATTTCCATTTGCCGAAAGGGTGTTGCCCTGGGTGACGCTCTTGGCAGAGATCTTTTGCTGGCGATTATAGGAATAGCGGAAATTCACATTGTAGCTGAAATTCGTCGTGAACCAGGAGAAAAGACTTGGATTGAACTTGAGTCCTGTATTCTGATCGATATTGGTCAACTCGCCAAAGTTGCCCGCTTTGAGATAGTCCAGCACAAGGCTATCCGGCACATCACGCATGTCATTGGTGTAATTTCGACTCATGTCCAGCGCCAAGCTCTCCATGAATTTCATATTGCCGGACAAGCCCCGGGTTATTTTAAAAGCGCTGTTCTCTGACAGCACGCCCGTTCGCGTCATGGATTCGCTCATGCTGCGCGTCGCAGCCATTTGCGCGGAGATCGATTGCGGCGAATAGTATAATTTTGTATCCGACACCTTGGCCAGGAGCCGTGATGTTCCCACCCATTTGAACGGCATGATGTAGTTGTCGCGACCAAAAACCAGGCTCCAGCCGACATTGCCGGATTGCGACTTGTCGATCGAGTATTTTGTTCGCGAATTGCTGCCCCGGCCCTCATTCTGGCTATAGCTCACCTTGAACGGCTGCAGAACATGTTTGACCAGGAAGCTCTGCGATTTGGAATTAAAGCCCAAAGAGACGCTCATACCTTTTTTCTCATTAAAGGTCCGTATCTGTTCGAGCAGCGAATCGGGCAGATCCTCGGTCACTTCAATATCCGAGCCGGGCATATACTTGGGCGTCGATTCGCTTTTTGAATAGTTTAACGATACAGGTATTGACAAGCCCAGTTTAGATGGCAAAAATTTATCGACAGAAAAGTTGGCGCCAAAGTTACCGCTAAACTGATTATCACCCGTGCCGACTCGCTCGCCAACATTGTGAAAATCCGCATCCTTTTGATCAAGCTCACCATTGATACGGAGCAAATCTGCCCAGGCAAAATCGAGACGGGCGCGCATGGCAATACCCTTATCTTTCTTGACGTTGGACAGGCGCAGTTCATTCATCCACACCTCGCCGGTGAATGGAACGCCGGTATTGTTGATGACGCCAGCCTCGAGGATCTTGATATTGCGCAGCGCGGGTTCGCCGCGCACGATCAATTTACGACGTTGCGGCATTTCCTTGGTATATCGCTTTATGCCGTTCGAGTCAATGACGGCGGGTACAGTCACTTTGAGTTGAGACAGTTCGATCAGATCGATCTCTATATCGTTGCCGCGCCAGCCCTGCTGCACCGGCATCTGAATCTCGTAATAGTTGTTCTCATCCGCGCCGAAACGGAAAAAGTAATCGATATAGGCGTTGCTTGAATCACCTTCCGGTGGTGCTGCGGGATAGTCACCGTAAACAAACATCTTGAGAGTTTTATAATAGATATAGTCCTGCGGATCATAAAATGTTTTTTGCGCCTTGACGTTATGTCCGGGCAGCAACTGGGTCATTTTTAAGACGAGGGCCTGTTCTTTGGCAATGACGCGGGTGATCCGATCGACCTCTCCCTCGACGCCCGGCGGCGGCTTGTAGAGTGGATTATCGTGCGTATTGACGACGGAGAGAATAAAAGTCTCATCGTCCTTTTCGTAAAGGTCTGGTTTCTCCGCAGTTGCAACACCCTGTTCTTTCCAATCACTGCCCACGAGGTTGATTTCCGCAATCCAGATTTGATGCGGTGTCTCTTTTGTCGCCGGTCCCATGCCGTCGAACCAGACGCGAATATACTCCACCAGTGACAGATCTGGACTGCCTATTATCTCTGCGTATTCGTTGAGCGGAATCTGGTACAAGCGCCAACCGTAATCTTCACCGGCGTTTTCACCATCTGCAACGATGCTGGCGCCGATGACATATTTTTCATAATCAGAGTGGTTGTGATTCAAGTTGACGGCGAAATGAAAATAGTCATTGCGAAGATCGACATCGCCATTGCCGTTCATATCCTCGCTATCCGGGATGCGGCCGCCGGAATCGTTTTCATTGCCCTCGGTGCCGTTGAC
>RQOI01000480.1 GCA_003854995.1 Candidatus Zhuqueibacterota bacterium | reverse complement strand
TGCAGGCTGAATGGCGCCATCGGCAGAGCATCTACGAGCTGAATCGGGCAAATTTGAACACCAGATGGCTGCCGTCGCTCGGAGCGACCGCCAACGCCACCTATCAATCGGATGTGGTCGACTTCGGCCAGGTTTTAGCCGGCCTCCCCTTTCCCCTTCCATCCAACACCTTCTCGACCATGCCAAAGGAGCAGTATAAACTCACCCTGGACCTCCGGCAGACGATCTATGATGGCGGCGCGGTCAGCGCCGGCAAAAAGGTCGAGCGCGCGACTCTCGATGCTGATCTGGGAGCTCTGCAAACCGAATTTTACCAGGTCAGGGACCAGGTCAATCAGGTTTATTTTGCCCTGCTCATGCTGGAAAAACAGGAGGAACTGGCGGTCATTTTCAGAGAAGAGCTTTTGCAGCGCCAGGCGGCCCTGCAATCGGGCGTCAGCAATGGCGTCATTCTGCCGAGCGCTGTCGATGTGCTCGAGGCAGAGCTGCTCAACGTGGAGCAGCAGATCGCCGAGCTGGCCATTCAGCACGACAAAGCGAAGCGCATTTTGGGTCTATTGATCGGCGAAGATATTGCCGAAGCGACGCTCCTCTTACCTCCTGTGCAGATGCCGTCGTCTACCGGGATTCTTCGACCGGAGATGGAGCTGTTCAAAAAACAGGCGCTAGCCCTGGAGATGAACAAAAAAAGGCTGCGCTCACAGCGTCTGCCCAAGGCGGCTCTGTTTGGCACGTACGGCTATGGCCGACCGCCTGGGAGCGATTTTTTCAACGACGATTTTGACGTCTACTATATTGTTGGCGCAGCGGTGAGCTGGGACATCTTTAGCTGGAACAGCGTCAGACGCAGCCGTGAAATCTTGCAGGCGCAGCAATACATCGTCAAAGCCAAAGAAGCGCAGTTCGAGCAGCGCATCCGGATCGCTCTGCAGCACAGTCGGGCAGAGTATGACCGCATCAAGGCTTTGCTGCAGAGCGATGCAAAGCTCCTGGCCGTGCGCGAAAAGATCAAAAACGCCGCTGCCGCCAGGCTGAATAACGGCGCCATCAGCGCGACGGAATTCACGACCGAGCTGAATGCCGAACGCCAGGCGCGCGTCAATTTTGAAATGCATAAAATCCAGCTCGTGGCGGCAATCGTACAGCATCTGACAATTTCCGGTCAATGGGCGGATTAACAGCGAGAACGACCTATGAATAAAAATGCATCATTTATACTGGCAGGACTTTTCGCCGCCTGCGCCGCGCAAAAATCACCGGATGCGTATGGCACGTTTGAGGCGGTTGAGACGATTGTGTCGGCTGAAGCATCCGGCAAGCTGATTCATCTCGATCTCGTCGAGGGACAATCGGTGCGCAGGAATCAACACGTGGCTACAGTGGACTCGACGCTGCCGGCACTGCAAAAACAGGAGCTGCTGGCGCGGCGGCAGAGCGTACGAGCGCGGATGACGAGCGCTGAAGCGCAGATCGCAGTCGTGCAACAGCAGATCGACAACATGCAGGTGGATGTGCAACGCGTGCAGAACATGCTGCAGGACGATGCCGCGACGAAAAAGCAGCTCGACGACCTGCTCGGCGCCGATAAAATACTGCAAAAGCAGTTGGACGCTGCCCGCGCCCAACGCCAAACGGTCGTCGCCGAGCTTGCGGCAGTCGAGGCGAACCTGGCTCTGCTCGCAGAACAGCTGCGGCGCTATCGCGTGCTGAATCCACTCGACGGCACGGTGCTGGCAAAATACAGTCACGTTTTTGAGATGACGACCGCCGGCAAGCCGCTCTATAAAATCGCCGACATACGCGAACTCTTGCTGCGCATCTATGTCTCCGGCGGCCAGTTGCACGGCGTGCAGATTGGCCAAAGCTGCACCGTGCGCATCGATGACGGAAAAAAATATATCGACTATCCCGGGACGATCATCTGGATATCCGATGCAGCAGAGTTCACCCCCAAAATCATTCAAACAAAAGAGGAGCGCGTCAATCTCGTGTATGCCGTCAAAGTGCGGGTCGCGAATGACGGCGCCATCAAGATCGGTATGCCGGGCGAGGTCATTTTTTAACGAATGCGTGCAGGCGATCATAACACGATGGATAGAACGAGATGATCCAGGCCCAGCACCTTGTAAAAGAATTCGGTTCGGTCACTGCGGTTGCGGATGTATCGTTCACAGTGAATGAAGGTGAGCTGTTTGCTTTCATCGGCCCGGACGGGGCGGGCAAGACCACGCTGATTCGGATTCTCGCCACCCTGCTGCGTCCCGATTCCGGCGCCGCCTCCATAGTGGGCTATGATGTGGTGCGGGACTATAAGCCGCTCCGCTGCATGCTCGGTTATATGCCGGGTCGTTTTTCACTGTATCACGATCTGACCGTGGAAGAAAATCTGCGTTTCTATGCCGCCGTCTTTGGCGCCACAATGGAGGAGAATTACGACCTCGTCAGGGACATCTACTCGCACATCGAGCCCTTCAAAAAGCGCCTCGCCGGAAAATTGTCCGGCGGCATGAAACAAAAGCTGGCGCTCTCCTGCGCGCTCATTCACGCGCCCAAAGTGCTGTTGCTGGATGAACCTACGACCGGCGTCGA
>RQOI01000479.1 GCA_003854995.1 Candidatus Zhuqueibacterota bacterium | reverse complement strand
TACAAAGAGAACGCGGCAGCATCATTTTGTCCTCCTGTTCGCAAAGTGAAAGAGCAGGGCGGTCAGCAGCAGGCCGGCGGTGCCGAGGGCGCCCATCAGGATCGGGTCCATGGTGCATTCGAGCCAGGCCAGTGACGGCGGCAGATTTCTGGCAAAAGTGCCCCAAGTGATGAGCGCAATGCTGATGGCCAGGCTCACAATCCCCTGCCAGACAGGCAGTTTGACGCGAAAGAACGCCAGCAGGAATAATCCCAGGATGCCGCCGCCAAAGATGCCGGAAATTTCCCACCAGACATCGAGGGCGCTCTGGGCACGGATCATCAGCAGGGCAAAGAATATTCCCAGCACACCCCATAACAGGCTCGTGCTGCGCAGGATGCGGACGCTGCTCTTTTCACTGATGTCTGGCTTGAAATAGCGCTTGTAAAAGTCCAGCAGGAGCACGGTCGCCGAGCAGTTGAGCGCCGAGTCTATCGTGCTCATGGCCGCGGCGAGAATGGCGGCGATGATCAACCCTTTTAAGCCGATCGGCAACTGGGTGGCAATATAATAGGGGAATACCTGGTCGCCCTTGGTGATCGCAGCGCCGAGTTCAACATCGCCCGAATAAAAAGCAAACAGCGCTGTGCCGATATAGAGAAAGACAACCGTCAGAGGCACGTAGATCAGCATGGCAATCCACACGCTGCGTTTGGCCTCGGCCTCGGTGCCAACCGAGACATATTTCTGCACGTAATTCTGATCAGCGACGAGATTGCGCACATTCTCCGTCACGCCATAGATGATCATCACCCAGATCGTGCGGGAGGAGAGCGACAGATCGATGCTGCCCAGGCTGAACTTGTCCGCTGCAAGCGCGTTCCGGATGAGAAAATCGGGTTTGGCGAAAACCGCCACGGTGAGCGCGCCGGCGCAGAAGAGAATGCCCACGATCATGATGGCCGATTGCATGACATCCGTCCAGATGACCGCCTCCATCCCGCCCAGCATTGTGTACACAATGGTGATCAAACCGATGAAGACGATGATGATGGCGATGTTCCAGGGCATGAACGAATTCAACAACAGACTGGCGAGGTAAAGAATCACGGCGACACGGCCGATCATATAAAGAACAAAGGAAAAAGCGGCATAGATGCGGCCATAGGAGCCCAGCCTTTCCTCCAGAAATTGATAGACCGAGATCATCTTTGTCCTGCGATAATAGGGGACGACATAACTGTTGACGAGCAGGACGACGGGTGGAATGCACAGGGCAAAGATGAGCGGATGCCAATTGTCGTCAAATGCCTTGCCGGGCGTGGCGATATAGGAGATGCTGCTGGTGTAGGCGCTCATGACGGCCAGGCCCGCCGCCCAGGAGGGTATGGTGCGGTCCGCCACCATGAACTGTGCCGATGTCTTTGATTTGCGGAAATAGTAAATTCCCATGCCGACGAGAATTGCCGCATAGAGAAAAAGCATACCGACATCCAGCGGGTGCAATGTCGCGGTCATTCATTTCTCCTCTAAATTTGGCAGACGTTCGATAAAACGATTGACGAGCGATCGCAACTGCTCGACCTCCAGTTGCTGCGCCCGGGCAAAATGGTGCGAACTGGCAATGCGCGAAAACAAACCGAGCTCAATGCCCTCCAGGCGCATGTGATATTTTGCGTTGACGGGGTAAAATTGGCGCTCGATGAGTGACGCGATGCTGAGCATTTCGGCGACCTCTTTGATGATCAGCGATGCATGATCAAAATGATCAAAATGCCAGCGGTAGAGGTGCGGATGGAAATTGGCCATGACGCCGCTGTAACCGGCCACGCCGACATGATACGACTCATCCAGGGTGGCGGCGTTGGCGTTGTAGATCTTTAATCGGCCGGTGATGGCGCCCATCTTGGCGCGCATATCGTCCACACTGCAGCTGGTATCCTTGAGGAAATAGAACCGTTCGGTATCTTCACAAAAGCGCAACAGAGCGGGCGTGAAAAGACGCTTGTACGGATAGGGACATTCGTACAAGCCCAGCGGCATGGATTGGGGCAGCCGTCGTAGAATCGTCTCGATGCTCCTTTTTACCTGATCAGCGTCCTCGTTGATGGCGGCCAATCGATTGGTGACCAGCACCAGCCCCTGTACGCCCGTGTTGGCGATTCGCTCCAGCTCATCGAGCTGCTCGGCCTCGCTCTCTCCGATGTGACCGGAGGCGATGACGGGCAGGCGTCCGGCGGCTTTGCGCACGACAAATTGCGACAGCTGTACGCGTTCGATTAATGACAACTGCCACATTTCGCTCGACTGACAGACCGCGAACAGGCCGTCCGATTTGTGCTCAATATACCACTCGATCATGCGCTCCAGCGCATCATAGTCGATCTCGTTTGCAGCGGTGAATGGGGTGATCATCGTTGGCCAAATGCCGTCGGGGAAGATATTGTTCATCACGTCCTTTTACAGATACTGTACAAGCTCGGCGACCGAATTGACAATGATATGCGGCTGATCGGGCGAGGCTTTGACCATCTCTTCGCTTGTCTCGCCGCTGAGAACGAGTACGCTCACCATGCCGGAGGTGACGGCCATGCGGACGTCCGTATAGAGCCGATCGCCAATGAAGGCGATCTGCTGCACCGGCAAATGCGCCTTGTCGCTGATGAACCGAACCGCCTCTTGCGTCGGTTTGCCGACAATGACTGGCCGTCTCCCGCTGGTGGCCGTCTCGAACAGGGAGATGAATGATCCCACATCCGGCTTGAAAGTGTCGCGCGCCACCGGACAGAGAACGTCCGGATGCGTGGCGATGTAGGGTACATCTCGAAGGATCAGATCATAGCAGGTGCATATTTTTCGATAGTCAATTTCTGTGTCAAAGCCCAAAACTACAGCCTTGGGTTCATCGCGCAACGCCTCATCCTCGGCAAGACAAACAAAGCCTTGCGACGCGAATTCCTGCTGCAACTCGCTGTTGCCGACGAGATATATCCTCGGGTAGAGATGGTGACGTTTGAGATAAGCATCCGCGCAATCCGCCGATGTCATCAACTGTCGCTCCTCAGCAGGAAAATCGAGCCCCGCGAGTTTGGCCGCCCAGGCTCGCCGCGAAATGGAATTGTTGTTGGTGAAATAATAAAGCTGTCGCCCCGATTGGCGCACGCGATTCAGAAAATCAATGGCGCCGGGGATGAGGCTGTCCCCGAGATAAAGCGTCCCATCCAAATCGCAGACAATGGCGCCGCAGCGAGAAAATCTTTCGATAGACGTCAATTCAGTTCTAGTCACTCTTAATGTCTGCAAGATTTCCAACGAGGTTTGGCCGAATATAAGCAATTTAATCAAAAATTGAAATTATTCTTTCACGGAACAAATTGCAGGAATTATTGGTTTTAACACTCACAGCAGCGTAAAAGGTCAGTTACGGGTAGCCAAGTTGACAAAAGTGTAACATAGAAGATAAATAATATAACCACCGAGAACGCCGAGTTCCAC
>RQOI01000065.1 GCA_003854995.1 Candidatus Zhuqueibacterota bacterium | reverse complement strand
GTCGTGCTCGCCAACGGCGGTCACGCCAAGATGGGATCGGTCACTGCACCGTGGGAGCACTTTAACGAATGGAAAAAGATCAATGACGAGGGCGAAGTCGGCGTCATTGATCTCGATACGCTGCTGCTCGGCACCTGCGAGAGGTCGCGCTTTCTTGACATCATTGAGAATTTCTGCCTCTTCCAGGAAGCCAAGGGCGGCTTGAACAAGCTGGTCGGTAAGTATCATCAAGTGCTGGGCGTCAACAATGCCTTACGGGCGGTGCATCATATTCGACAGAACCGAGGCCGCCTGGGCGTGTTCTGGCACACCCAGGGATCGGGCAAGAGCGCCTCGATGGCCTTTTTCAGCCAGAAGGTGCTGCGCACCGTAGCCGGCAACTGGACCTTTGTCGTGGTCACCGATCGGACAGAGCTGGATGATCAGATTTACGGCACCTTTCAGCGCTGTGGCGTCGTCAACGAAGGACACGTGCAGGCCACCAGTTCCGCGCATTTACGGCAACTCCTCACCGAAGACCATCGATTTGTCTTCACCCTCATCCACAAGTTCCGCACCGAGAATGGCGAACGGCATCCTGTATTGTCAAAGCGCGATGACATCATCATCATGACCGACGAGGCGCACCGCTCGCAGTATGACGTGCTGGCACAGAACATGCGCGATGCCTTGCCGAACGCGGCGTTCCTTGGCTTCACCGGCACGCCGCTCATCTCCGGCGAAGAGGAGCGCACGCGCGAGGTGTTCGGCGACTACATCAGCATTTACAATTTCCGCCAGTCGATCGAAGACGGCGCCACTGTTCCGCTGTACTACGAGAACCGCCTGCCCGAAGTCCAGCTCAAGAACGAGAACCTGAACGATGATCTCAACCGCCTCATCGACGAGGCCATGCTGGATCCCGAACAGGAGAAAAAGCTGGAACGTGAATTCCGGCAGATGTATAGGATCATCACCCTGGACGAAAGACTGGAGACCATAGCCGAGAACATGGTCGACCATTTCATCGGCCGCGCGCATCGTCTTTGTCTGTGCGATGTGGATCACCGGCTTTGATGTGCCATCGTGTTCCACCATTTATCTGGACAAGCCGATGAAGAACAATGCTGTTGATGCCATCCTCACCACAGATGCAACCAAGAAAGAGTTCATGCGCCGAGCCGAGTGGATCAAAAAGATTTACAAAGCTTATTTGCCTGATCCCATTGAACCAGAGTGGGGTGAAACCGCTTACTTGATTCGCAAGATGGTGCACCAGATTCGCGGCCTGGCGTCCGTTGCAGAAATTGACGATGTGCTCTCCGACATCGACGCGCTGCTTGATCAATCGGTGCAAGGCTTTCGCATCCAGGAGCCCGAGGCCGGCTATAAGCAATATGATCTCTCCGGCATCGATTTCGAGGCGTTGCGAGTCAAGTTTGTCAAGGGACGTCAGCGTACGATCATCGAGCACGTCCGTACTGCTATTGAGAGCAAACTGAATGAAATGGTGCAAATCAATCACACGCGAATGGACTGGCTGGAAGAATTCAGAGATCTGATCAAGAAATATCAGGATGCAAGTCTTGATCTGGATGAATTCTTTGCCAAACTGAAAGAGTTTGCCCAGAGACTCGATGATGAGCAGCGGCGCTTCGTCCGCGAAGGACTGGAGAACGAGCAGCAGCTGGCCGTCTTTGACCTGCTCACCAAACCGGAGATCAAGCTCAGCAAAGCCGAACGCCAGGAGGTCAAGCTCATCGCCCGCGAGCTGTTCGCCGTCATGCAGGAAAAGATGGTGCTGGACTGGAAGAAGAAGCAGCAGACTCGCGCGCGCGTCAAGCTGGCGATCCAGCGGCTATTGGACAAATTACCGGCTGTCTACGACAAGCTGCTGTATGAGAAAAAGTGCGATGCGGTGTACAAGTATGTTTATAATTTGGAGGGGGGATCATGGGCCTGTAGGCTTTGATTGCAAATCAGCAAAAATTTGCAATGACCAGCCATTTTCGTTTGCACTTGGCCGATTTGTTCCTATCTTTAGAAAAATCCATTTTGTCTTCGGGGAGGTTCGCATGTCAGAATCACCATTTCAATTTCACATTCAAGGTCGTGCTGCGGAGACCATTCCCCGACAGGCAGCGGATGTCCTGGCAAAAGAACTCAAGGTGCACTCCAGTCCGTCATCGCCGAACCGAATGGCTCAGGAGGATAAAATCGCTTCAGCGACCGCCGCCTTTCTCAATGTCCCGTGGGAGCTGCTGGCCGATGCGAACGGCTTTTTGGCGGCGCATCGCCATGTCAAGTATTCGCCGCTTCGCCGACTCGGGTCAGCCGGAGAAACAGCGCCGCCATCGGACTATCATCTGTCGCTGCTGTTCATGGCCGCCGAGCCGCACGGCGGGGCGCTGCTGCAGATGGCCGGCGCGCGGCGGGATCTATTTGATGGGGCGCCACTATCTCATTCCCGCAATCAACTACCAGATCACGCCACTGATCATCGC
>RQOI01000064.1 GCA_003854995.1 Candidatus Zhuqueibacterota bacterium | reverse complement strand
CTGATTAAAGGATGACCATGATTCCTCTTATCATGGAAATCCTTTCATCCTTCAATCATGGTTCAGACATCTTTAACCTTGATTCACTTGATTTCAGGATGACCATGATTCCTCTTATCATGGAAATCCTTTCATCCTTCAATCATGGTTCAGACATTTTTACCTTACTCCACCTGATTGCAGGCACTAGACATATTCTTTCGCCCGCACATACACGACTATCAGCGACTGCACCACCGTCGCCGCCATGAGCAGGAGAGCCAACAGGAAAAAGACAAAGCTGGTCATCAGCGAGCTCTGATTGAACAGAGCGGCAACGCCGAGCAATATCAGCGGTTCGGCGCGAAAGGCGAAGCGCCAGACGACTTTTTCGTGCGGATCAGGCACAGCGCCGCGGTGGTTGGCGTAGGCGACGATGAATGGCGGCAGTAAAATACAAAAGAGCAGGATGTAGAGGAGCATGTGCATCTTGCGCGGCGGCAGCGGGCTGTCGAGATAGAAAAAAGCGCCGACAATCAACGCATCGACAAAGCGATCGACAGTGCCATCCCAGAAAGCGCCAAATTTGGAGGACGTGCCGGTGTAACGCGCCACCTTGCCGTCGATGAAATCGCAAATGGAGCCGACGATGAACAGCAGGACGCCCCAATAGAGATATCCCCGCGCGACGACGACAAAGGCGCCGATTGATATGAACAGGGAGACCGTCGTCCAGGTATTGGGCGACAGGAATTTAAATGTCCTGCCGATAGCTGTCTGCAGCCACGGTTTGTTGAAAATATCTTTCTGTATAGCCATATCACGCCTCGGGGATCAGTTTGGCGACCGGAATGCCACATAAAAACTTGAAAATCGACTCGCCGGCATTGCGATATTGATGCTGAACGCCCGGTGGCACGAACACGACATCCCCGGGCTGCAGATCGTACCAGACGCCGTTGATCTTGACCTGACCAGCACCCTCGACGACAAAATTTTCGTGCTCATAGGGATGCGCGTGATCCGGCGAGTTACCACCGGGATCGATCTCGATCATGCGCAGCTTGTAGACCGGCGCACCGTCGTCTTCGCCAATCAGGACGCGAATCCGGGCGCCCGGCGCGGTCGGACCAAATTCCTTGGCCTCGATGCTTGTGTAATGCGCCACTTTTCCTTTGGACATAGCTCTAACCTCATCTCATGGAATTTTAAAAAAACCACACCAAGACACGAAATCACAAAGGGGCACAAAGATTTATCTCAAGGCCCTCTGTGGATTTAAACACAGGAAATTTATCTGTTCAACACAGCAAATTCCAGTCGTAATCCCACGCCTGCTTTGAGATAATTTTCACCATATTCGTGGGCAAAAATCTGGATGGCAGCGTCGCCGGTGCAGTGGGTCGGCGCCGCCCGTTCGACGCCGAGGGATTTGAATTCCGTCACAATGGCGCGCACCTGCTCGTCCGAGTGCTTGTTGAGATGAAAGCCGCCGAGCACGAGATGCATTTTTTCGTCAGGGAATAAGATACGCGCTGCCTGCAGGATCTCTACGATGCCCGGGTGGGCGCAGCCGGTGATGACGACGACTCCCTTTTGAGTCAGGACGGCCAGCGACTGTTCATTGGCGCGGCCAGCCATCTCCCCGAGGGTGCGGACATGCGGATTCACCTCCTGCGCCTCCTTGACGAGTACATAGTTCTTTGCGCCAAATTTCTCTCTCTCCGCCGGCGCGGCCGAGGCGGGGAAATAGACGACAGCATCGGGATTCAACTGCAGCATCTTTTGCAGGCCGCCGCAATGATCCCAGTGCATGTGCGAGATGATGATCTTGCTGAAACGCGTCTCGCCAAATCCGAGCGCCTTGAGATTGGCCAGCAGAATCTGACCATCGTTGCCGGTGTCGAACAGGATGGTCTCAGCCGGCGATTCGATCACACAGGCAAAGCCCCACTCTGGCGTGCAGTCCGCGCGCAGCGTCGTGTTGTCAAAGACAACGGTGATGATGATAGAGTTCATAGCTACACTCACTTGATTGAAAAGCAAATAACAGAAAAAAAGAATCATGCGGATAATTTGAAAACGCATCTGATTCCTCCTCAGGCCGATTTTTCTTCAAATCAGCAACATCATGTTTTCTTTCACCGTAAAAGGTCAGTTACGGGTTATCAGAACTAT
>RQOI01000478.1 GCA_003854995.1 Candidatus Zhuqueibacterota bacterium | reverse complement strand
GATGCCGAGCTGAAAAAGAGCGGCGAGCGATGTGTCTTTCTCGACGTGACGCACAAAGAGGCGGATGAGATCATCAATCGGTTCCCGCAAATTTATGCAAGATGCAAAAGTTATAAAATAGACATCACGAGCGAGCCCATTCCGGTTGTGCCGGCGGCGCACTATTCGTGCGGCGGTGTTGTGACGAATCTGAAAGGCGAGACTGACATATCGGGTCTCTATGCGTGCGGTGAGGTGAGCAGCACAGGCGTGCATGGCGCCAATCGATTGGCATCGAATTCCTTGTTGGAGGCGCTTGTCTACGCCGAGCAGTGCGCCCTGTCGGCGGCAGAATTCATCCAAACAAAGGACTTTCGTTTCCCGCCCATTCCGTTATGGGATGATCAGGGCACCTTCAATAGTGAAGAATGGGTGTTGATCTCGCATGATGTGCAGGAGATAAAAAACTTGATGTGGGATTATGTCGGCATTGTGCGCTCCAATTTACGGCTCGAACGGGCGCTCAGCCGGATCCGTCTGATTCGTCAGGAAGTTGAAAATTACTATCGCCGGACGACGGTGACCGATGGCATCATCGAGCTGCGAAATTTGGCAACGGTGGCGCAACTCATCATCCAATCAGCCCTGTGGCGCAAAGAGAGCCGGGGCTTGCATTTCACCACCGATTACCCGCATCCGCATGATGATTATCTGCAAGACACCATCATCAAGCAACGAACCATCTAGCTGTCAGATGCCATTTGCAGGAAACACTTGGACATATTCTGGTCAATCGCAGCGACGAAATCGCTGCGGCGTGGACCGATCGAGTCGGAAAGATCATTCCGGCCTGGGATGATGATCGGGTGCACCACCTGGTGCAGGAGATGCTGACAGCGCTCTATATCTTTTTGCTCGATGGCAAACTGCAGGCGTCGCTGCAAAGCATGGACAAAATCATCCGCGATCATTTTCAGTCCGCTCGAGAGGGCGCGAGCGTCATCATCGACTCCCTGCTCGTCAATCGTTACATCCTCTTGTCCGAAATGACCAGGCAGCAAGACAGCGCTCCGAACAGCCTGGAGATGTTCGGCTATCTGAACGATTTGTTCAATCCTCTGGTGGTCGAGATATTCAATAAATATCTTCCATCCGCTGACATCAACCGACTTGTCCATGAATGGGATTTCTCTTGCGCCGCCAATCTGCAATCCTTGTTCTTTGCCGGCGTTGGCTTTTTCATCCTCGATTGCGAATTCACGATCATCCATTGGAGTCGTGGCATGGAGAGGATCTATCAGACGCAGGCCCGAGATGTGATCGGCCACAATCTGTTTGATCGTCATCCCTATTGGCACTATCCGGACCTGGAAGAGGCTTTGGAAATGGCCATCGAGCGCGGTCAGGAAAAAGAGTTCTATGCTGTGAAGCAGCGCATAGATAAACGAAATCTCACTCTGGATATCAAGGTCATGCCGCTCAGAGACGATGACGATAAAATAATCGCCTGCAGTGTGCTGGTGCACGATGTGACCGAGCAGAAAAGCGCCAGTGCACTGCATCGGTATGAACAGTATTTTGAAAACATTCTGAATGATGCCGCAGATGCCATCATTCTGCTGAATGAAAATGATCGAATCATATTATGGAATAATGCGGCGGAGAAGCTGTTTGGCTATGCGGAAAGCCAGGTCTTTGGCAAAACTCTGGCCCGCCTCACGCCCGATCAAGCTGAAGCGCAACAAGATCTGGCAAAAATGGATCAGGCCGTGCGCGATGTAAGCGTCATCAAAAGTCATCGAATGCCCTTGATGACGAGCGACAACCACATCCTCTTTGTCGATATGACGCGCACAGCCTTGCGAAATCATCGCGGTGATTTCATCGGCAGCAGCGTCATCCTGCGCGATATCACTCAACAGGAACAGCTCCGGCAGCAGGTCTTTCAGTCAGAAAAGCTGTCCGCTGTCGGCACCTTGGCGGCCGGCATCGCGCATGAAGTTGGCTCGCCCTTGACGAGCATTTCCTCCCTGGCGCAGATACTGCAGATGAAGACGGATGATCAGGAATTCAAGGAAAAACTCGGCCTGATTCAACAATCCATTGACAGAATCTCACGCACCGTGCGCACGCTGGTCGATTTTTCTCGACCGGTTGCTGAAAAAGTTGAGAATATCTATCTGAATGACGTGATTGAACATGTCGTCCGCATCATAAAATATGACAAACGCCTGAAGCACCAGCAGATCATCACGACCCTCGAACCCGGAATAGGCATGATCCGGGCGAGTTTTGACCAGATTCTGCAGGTGTTCATCAACATTTGTCTCAATGCCGCAGATGCGATGGAAGGGCGAAAGGACGGTGTGCTCGAGATCAAAACCTGGCACAAAGAGGACGAGGTTTCTGCATCCATCTCGGATAATGGCAGCGGCATCCCGTTGATGCAGCTCGGTCATATTTTTGAGCCATTTTACACTACCAAAAAGAACGGCAAAGGGACTGGTTTGGGATTGTGGGTCAGTTATAATATCATCAAGAGCTTTTCCGGAGCGATCAAAGTGGAGAGCACGGAAGGGCAGGGGGCAACTTTTACGATTTCTTTTCCCAGGGTAAAGCTTTGAGATGGCCAAGGCGATGCGACTATTGATCGTTGATGACGATGACATTGTGCGCGAGAGCCTCGTCGCAGTCTTGACGGCGCGCGGATTTGAATGCGCGCAAGCGGTAAATGGCAGAGACGCGCTCGCGCAGTTGCAGCAGAGCGAATTCGAGGTCGTCATCACGGATATCGAGATGCCGGAGATGAACGGGATCGAACTGCTCGAGGCGGCCAACCGGC
Source organism: Candidatus Zhuqueibacterota bacterium (assembly GCA_003854995.1). Classification (GTDB taxonomy): domain Bacteria; phylum Zhuqueibacterota; class Zhuqueibacteria; order Residuimicrobiales; family Krinioviventaceae; genus Kriniovivens. The sequence goes on along the minus strand of RQOI01000478.1, from coordinate 2,691 downwards.
TCCTGGCAAGCACATCATTCATCATTATCACGGCGCACGCCTCCATTCACACGGCCATTGAGGCGTTGCGAAAAGGGGCGTTCGACTATCTGCTCAAGCCACTCAATTTTCAAGATCTGGCCATCAGGGTGCAAAAGCTCATTGAACACAAGGATCTGATCAGGGAAAATCAGCTCCTTCGACAAGAGCTTGATTCTCAATACAATTTCTCCAACATTGTCGGAGAAAGCCCGGCCATTCGAGGGGTCTTTGCGACGATCAAGAAAATCTCGAATAGCGACAGCACGGTCCTCATCATCGGCAATAGCGGCACCGGGAAAGAACTGGTCGCCAGAGCGATTCATTACAGTTCATCGCAGCAGCGAGGACGTTTTGTCGCGGTCAACTGCGGCGCCATCACCGAAACCTTGATCGAGAGCGAGCTGTTCGGACACAAAAAGGGAGCCTTCACCGGCGCGCTGGCCGATAAAGACGGCCTCTTTGTCGCCGCGCACGGCGGCACGCTGTTCCTGGATGAAATCGGTGCGATGTCACTGGCCGCGCAAACCAAACTGCTGCGCGCCCTCGAGGGGCGAGAGATCGTGCCGGTCGGCGGTACGCAGGCCATTCCGGTGCAGGTGCGCATCATCGCAGCAACGAACATCAACCTGCAGCAGGCTGTTGCGGCGGGACGCTTTCGAGATGATTTGTATTACCGTCTGAGCGTCATCGAAATCAGGCTTCCTTCTCTGCGGGATCGCCGGCAAGATATTCCGCTGCTCATTCGCCATTTTGTGCAAAAATATAACCGGCAGATGAACAAGTCCATCCGCAGCGTTCAGCCACAGCTCATGCAGATGCTGATGTCGAGAGAGTGGAGGGGTGAGGTGCGCGAGCTTGAAAACACTATCGAACGGCTGATGATTTTTGCCGCCGGCGATGAATTGACACTGGAATCATTGCCGCCGGACTCTGTGCAGCCGATGAAAAAGAGCGCGGTGAAGAATGGTTTGACGCTGAAAAAGGCGGTTGAAGAATTCGAGCGGCACTATATCCTCGATCAGCTCGCCAGGCACAGCCACCATCGCGGCAACACCGCCAGGGCGCTCGGCATCGGGGAAGCGACGCTCTATCGAAAGATGGCTCGACTGGGGATTGCAGAGTGGCGCTAAGCGATCATTCTCCCATCACTTTGATGATGACGCGCTTTTTGCGTTGGCCGTCAAACTCGGCATAGTAGATGGCCTGCCATGGCCCCACATCCAATCGTCCGTTTGTGATCGGAAGCATGACCTGGTGATGCATGAGCAGGTTTTTGAGATGCGCGTCGCCATTGACTTCGCCGGTCCGGTGATGATGATAGTCCGGCCCCTGCGGCGCCAACCTCTGCAGCCACGCGTCAATGTCCTCGATGAGTCCCGCTTCCGCATCATTGACATAGACCGACGCCGTGATGTGCATGGCCGAGACGAGCACCATGCCTTCCCGGACGCCGCTTTTTTTCACCGCCTCCTCGACCTCGGCCGAAATATTGATATAGTCCCGCTGCTTTTTCGTGTTGAACCAGAGATAATCGGTGTAGAATTTCATCATTCTCTCCTCTTATTAATCCGGCCATTAATTGTTTGGCACCCAACAAGGGGTGGCTTGGAATCGCGAAATATTCCAAGTAATTGAAATTAAATTACTTGCGACTATTCTCTTGCGTATCCGAGCCACCCCTTGTTGGGATGAAAGTAAACTTAAATGTGGCCGGATTAATAAACATCGCCCAAGATCAAAGCCTCGCGTTCAAATAACGCCTGATTGATATTGTCCACAGAAGCATCGATGTGCAAAAAGTGCTGTTCGAAGAGCGTGCGTGTCTTTTGGTTCAAGTCCGATAATTCCAGATCAAGATTGGCGACCTCTTCCAGCATGCCTCTTTCCAGGTCATACAGCCGCGCCAGCCGCTGCTCCGCCAGAGCGGCGAGGCTGAAAAACTGTTTGTCAATGTAGGTTGGCGAATTGAGGCTTTTATGGATGGTGGCCAGCTTGCGTTTTGTGCTGTTGAGCAAAGAATCGAGACGATTCTGGTCCTTCTCGTCGGCGGCGAGGTGTTCACTGTTCAATTGCGTCAGCAGCTGGGTGATTTTGCCGGACAAATAGCGTCGGATCATTTTATCCGCTTGTCCTCTCGTCGAAGCGTCCCCATAACCTTCATAGTTCGTGACCCTCTCCTTCACTCCATCCAATCCTGCAAGGGATGTCAATGACCTCTTTGTCATAGCAGATCTCCAAAGATGGAAAAATATTTATCTTACCTGTATCTCGATAGGGCAGCCGCTGTTTTTAAGGATCGGCGATTGCCTGTTGCAGCGATGGAGTTGACACCGATATTTTTATAAACGAGAAAAGCAGTTTCGTGAAATGCAGCATTCTCTATTTTATCATGGTGACGATCCCTGACAGGCGGCAATATAGTACACCATGGCGGAAAAGTCAATGATATTTTGCACGTGTGCGTATAAGGTCGGTTTCTGCTAAAGCAGAAAAAACATCAACATCAGCCACGAAAACACGAAGAACCACGAAGAAAAACTATCGCGCCTGGCGCCTCTAGAGTTTTGCGTGAGTGCAAAGTCTTACCAGCGACGCATCATTCAACGACAACATATTTTCTCTCTGCGCTTCTTTGTGTCCTCAGCGGTTCAAGTACTCCTTTTGCGGAAG
>RQOI01000477.1 GCA_003854995.1 Candidatus Zhuqueibacterota bacterium | reverse complement strand
TGATGAAACACGGATGAAAATAAAGATTAATAGACAAGCTGTCTGAATTCCACTATCTTTCGCAGGATATTTAAACACAATGAGATCAATCTTGGAGTCTTTTTGTCTTGGTGTGGGTGAGTTTTTCAGGCTAATTTTGTCTTTATTGTTTTTTTTAACTGAATTTATGCATTTGAGCGATAAATGTGCGTTTTTTTTAACCTGAAGATAAAAAGAGCTGTCATGCCATGCAAGGTGTGCCTGACATATGATCCAGGCTCACTTTGCGTGATTAGTTTAAACTCACGCAAAGCCGCTGAGCCGCAAAGGATACGCAAAGAAAAATGCCGCCTTGTGATAAATTTTCCTTGATATCCCAGAGCATTTTCGTAATTTATTGAAGAGAAACGTCGGCATGACGCCGAAAAGTTGAATGCAATGTTTTATGAATTAAGAGCGAGATGTTTATGAAAAAGTTGATGCTTTTTGTTCTCTTTTGTTCTCAGGCCTCTTGGAGCCAAAACTTTGGTGATCTGGCGCAGACGCCGCCCATGGGCTGGAACAGCTGGAACAATTTCGGCTGCAACGTCAGCGAAGCGATGATCAAACAGATGGCCGACGCCATGGTCAGCAGCGGCATGCGAGATGCCGGCTATCAGTACATCGTCATCGACGATTGCTGGCAGGTGCGCCGCGAGGCGGACGGCACGATCGTCGCAGATCCCGAACGGTTTCCCTCCGGCATCGCGGCGCTGGCCGAGTACATACATGGACTGGGACTCAAGTTCGGTCTCTATTCCTGCGCCGGCACGCTCACCTGCGCCGGCCGTCCGGGCAGCAAGGGATATGAGGTCAAGGACGCCGAAACCTATGCCTCCTGGAACGTGGATTACTTGAAATACGATTGGTGCTATACAGAGGGACAGAACAGCCGGACCTCCTACAAAGCCATGAGCGATGCGCTGAAAGCGTCCGTCCGGCCGATCGTGTTCAGCATCTGCGAATGGGGTTCGACGCAGCCCTGGCTGTGGGCGCGCGGCATCGGCCACTTGTGGCGCACCACCGGCGACATTCAGGCCAACTGGGGCAGCATCATGTCCATCCTGGACAGTCAGGTCGGCCTTGAAAAATACGCCGGACCCGGCGGCTGGAACGACCCGGACATGCTGGAGATCGGCAATGGCAACCTGACGCCGGGAGAAAATCGCGCCCACTTTAGCCTCTGGTGCCTGCTGGCCGCGCCGCTCATGGCCGGCAATGATCTGCGCAGCATGAGCCGCGCGACCATCGAGATTCTGACCAATCCGGAGGTCATTGCGGTCAATCAGGACTCGCTGGGCGCCCAGGGAGTCAAGCTCCGGGATGATGGCAACTATGAAGTCTGGCGCAAACCCATGCGCGACGGCAGCCAGGCGATCGTATTTCTCAATCGGAGTCAAATCGACAAGCAGATGACGATTCGCTGGCAGGATATCGGCTTTTCAAGCGATGATATCCTGTTCGTCCGCGATCTCTGGAAAAAGCAGGACGTCGGTTATCTGCAGAGCACCACCTCAGCGACTGTAGCGGCGCATGACGTCGTCATGCTGCGCCTCTGGAAAAAGACGCCGCCGAGCGCAATCCCGACGCTCTCCTTCAGCGCGCCGCTGGACAGCTCTCGATTTTCCGTCGGCGACGATATTCAGTTCACGGTGATGGCTGCGGACGCCGACGGCGAGGTTGTGCGGGTGGATGTGAGCGCCAATGGTGAGATCATTGGCACAGATAGCGAGCACAGCGACGGCTGGTCCGCCTCGTGGCGAGCAGAAAAGCCGGGCATTTATCAGATTCTGGCTTTTGCCACTGACAATAGCGGCATTTCCGCTGCCTCGCAACCCATCACCATCTACGTCGAACCGCAGGCGGGTCCTTATTACGGGACGCCACTGCGTCTGCCGGCCGTTTTAGAGGCGGAAGATTATGACGGCGGCGGCCAAGGCGCCGGTTACTTTGACAGCGACGACGTGAACCAAGGCGGACAGTATCGCTGGGACGGCGTCGACATCGGCCTGGCGACAGGGGAGAACAGCTGCTATTTTGTCGGCTGGCTGGCAGCCGGCGAGTGGCTCCACTATGCCATCGACATTCCGGAGGACGAGGCCTATGACATCAACCTCAGCTACGCGTCAACGACGGATGGCGGAAAATGTTCGTTCGCGCTCGACGGCGCTGAGCTGGGCTCCCTCGACATACCGCGCAGCGGCGGCGCCACCGTCTGGAAGACCGCGACC
>RQOI01000476.1 GCA_003854995.1 Candidatus Zhuqueibacterota bacterium | reverse complement strand
TGGCATGACAGTTGCAAAAAGCAAATTAAAAAATTCTACTGCTATTCAGAAATGAGGGAAATATGGGCAAGATTATAGGAATTGATCTCGGAACAACGAACTCTTGTGTCGCTGTCATGGAGGGCGGCGAGCCGGTCGTCATTCCCAACAGCGAAGGCGGCCGGACGACCCCGTCTGTCGTGGCGTTCAGCAAAACCGGTGAGCGCCTTGTCGGGCAAGTGGCCAAAAGGCAGGCGATAACCAATCCGGAAAAGACAATCTATTCGATCAAACGGTTCATGGGTCGGAGACACGCCGAAGTAGGGACGGAGATCGATGAAGTGCCTTACAAGGTCATCAGCGGCCAAAACGATGTCGCGCGCGTCAAAATAGACGATAAAGAGTATACGCCGCAGGAAATCTCGGCCATGATTCTGCAAAAGATGCGACAGACAGCAGAAGATTATCTCGGCGAAAAGGTGACCGAGGCCGTCATCACGGTGCCGGCCTATTTCAATGACAGTCAGAGGCAGGCGACTAAAGAAGCAGGCGAAATCGCCGGCCTGGACGTGAAACGCATAATTAACGAGCCGACCGCAGCCTCTCTGGCTTATGGTCTTGACAAGAAAAAGAACGAAAAAATTGCGGTCTTTGACCTTGGTGGCGGCACTTTTGACATCTCGATCCTCGAAATCGGCGATGGCGTCTTTGAAGTAAAGTCCACCAACGGCGACACCCATCTTGGCGGCGATGATTTCGATCAGCACATCATCGACTGGATGGTGGATGAGTTCCTCAAACTCGAGGGCGTCGACCTCTCCAAAGATCCGATGGCGCTGCAGCGGCTGAAAGAGGCGGCTGAAAAGGCCAAGACCGAGTTGTCGACGACAACCCAGACAGAAATTAATCTGCCCTTCATCACTGCAACGGATACGGGACCCAAGCACTTGAATATGAATCTCACTCGCGCCAAGTTTGAGCAGATGTGCGACGATCTGTTCCAGCGAACTCTCGAGCCATGCAAGACGGCGCTCAAAGATGCCGGCATGTCTCCCAGTGAAATTGATGAGGTCGTGCTCGTCGGTGGCTCAACCCGTATGCCGAAAGTTCAGGAACTCGTCCAGCAGTTGTTCGGCAAAGAGCCGCACAAGGGCGTCAATCCGGATGAGGTGGTGGCCGTCGGCGCTGCCATTCAGGGCGGTGTGCTGGCCGGCGATGTCTCCAATGTGCTGCTCCTCGATGTGACTCCGCTCTCCCTTGGCATCGAAACGCTCGGCGGCGTAAAGACAACGCTCATTGAAAAGAACACGACGATCCCGACCAAAAAATCAGAGATATTTTCCACTGCCGCCGATAATCAGCCCTCTGTGGAAATTAACGTCCTGCAGGGTGAGCGGCAAATGGCCATCGACAATCGTACGCTTGGACGATTTCACCTGGACGGCATTCCGCCCGCACCGCGCGGCATGCCGCAGATTGAAGTGACCTTTGACATCGATGCGAACGGCATATTGAACGTGTCGGCAAAAGACAAGACGACCAACAAAGAGCAATCCATTCGCATCGAGGCCTCGACGGGTTTGTCAAAACAAGAAATCGACAAGATGGTCAACGACGCTAAAGCTCATGCGGCTGAAGACAAGAAGAAACGCGAGCTGATCGACACCAAAAATCAGGCGGATCAGATCATCTATCAGACTGAGAAGCAGATAAGAGAGTACGGCGATAAATTGGACGCGACGCTCAAAGGGCGGCTCGAGGCGGCCATCGGACGATTGAAGGAAGCGGTCAAGACGGATAATGTGAATGAGATGAAATCAGCGATCGATGGCGTCACTACGATCATGCAGGAGGCCGCGCAAAAGATGTACGCGTCAGCCTCTCAGGCGCAATCTGAGCAGAGCCAGGCCGACACAAATGACGCCGGTGCTTCGGCAAATCAAAAGGGTGAAGCGGAAGACGCGGATTTTGAGGTCGTTGATGATGACAAGAAATAACTGAAGGACAAAAAATGAGGGGCGGTTTCTCTCCGCTCCGGTCGACATTTTTCGGGTATGATCAGGTGAAAAGGCGAGATTGATGAATTGATCTCGCCTTTTTCGGATCTGGCCATCGAGGAGGATGTGAACATGCTATCCTTAGACAAATTGACCATAAAATCGCAGGAAGCGCTGCAAAAGTCGCAACAGCTCGCAGCGGATCACGGCCATCAGCAGATCGAGCCGGTTCATCTGCTGGCCGGTTTACTGGAATCGCCGGAGAGCATCGCCCGCACGATATTCAAAAAGTCAGGCGTTGATCCGGAGATGGTGAAATCCGAGGCCATGAAAATGATCAACCGGCTGCCGAAGATCAGCGGCGGCATCGGGCAGGTCTATCTTGCCAATGCGACGAACGCCCTGTTCGATCGCGCCCTGAAAGAGGCCGGTCATTTGCGCGATGAATTCGTCAGCATTGAACATCTTCTTTTGGCGTTGTGCGAAGACAAGACGGATGTCGGCGATTTGCTGCGCGAGAATGGCCTGTCGCATGATGTCGTTATGAAGGTGCTCAAGGACGTGCGCGGATCGCAGCGCGTGACGGATCAGAGTCCGGAGGAAAAATATCAGGCACTGAAACGCTATGCCCGAGACTTGAACGAGTTGGCGCGACAAAACAAGCTCGATCCAGTGATCGGACGCGATGATGAGATCCGACGCGTGCTGCAGGTGCTGTCGCGGCGGACGAAAAACAATCCGGTGCTCATCGGCGAACCCGGGGTCGGCAAGACGGCCATTGCCGAAGGCCTGGCGCATCGGATCGTTCAGGGCGATGTGCCGGAAAATTTAAAGACAAAACGGATAGTGGCGTTGGATATTGGCCAGCTTGTGGCCGGGGCCAAGTATCGAGGTGAGTTTGAAGAGCGGCTGAAAGCCGTGCTGAAGGAGATCGCTGACGCGGATGGGCAGATCATCCTGTTCATTGATGAAATTCACACGCTCGTCGGCGCCGGCGCAGCGGAGGGAGCAATGGATGCCTCCAATATGCTCAAACCCGCATTGGCGCGCGGCGAATTGCGCTGCGTCGGCGCCACGACGCTGGATGAGTATCGCAAACACATCGAAAAAGATGCTGCGCTGGAACGCCGCTTCCAGCAGGTCTACGTGGGGCAGCCCTCTGTCCAGGACACTATATCCATTTTACGCGGCTTGAAAGAGCGATATGAGGTGCATCATGGAGTACGGATTCAGGACAGCGCCATCATCGCCGCCGCCAATTTGAGCGATCGCTACATCTCCGATCGATTCTTGCCCGATAAAGCGATCGATCTCATCGATGAGGCAGCAGCCAAGCTTCGCATAGAAATCGACAGCATGCCGGTTGAGCTGGACGAAGTGGAGCGAAAAATCAGGCAGCTTGAAATCGAGCGTGAGGCGTTGAAAAAGGAAAAGGACGCTGCGTCCAAACAACGACTTGCTGAACTCAACGAAGAGCTGGCGAACCTCGATGAAACGCGCCGTGAGCTGGCCGTGCATTGGCAGATTGAAAAGGAAAAAATCGGACAAATTCGCTCGTTGAAAGAGCAAATTGAGCAAACAAAGTCGCAGGCCGCCAGTGCGGAGCGCGAAGGCAACCTCTCCCGCGCTGCGGAATTGAAATATGGCCGTCTGAACGAACTGCAGAAAAAACTGGACGAGGCCAATCAAAGTCTCATGGCCATCCAAAAGGATCGGCAGATGCTCAAAGAAGAAGTGGATCCGGAGGATATTGCGCAGGTGGTTGCCAAATGGACCGGGATCCCGGTCAGCAAGATGCTGGAGAGCGAAAAAGACAAGCTTGTGCATATGGAAGAACGCATCCATCAACGTCTGGTGAACCAAAATGAAGCGGTGAGCGCCGTCGCTGACGCAATTCGACGGTCCCGCGCCGGTTTGCAGGATGCTGCGCGTCCCATCGGCTCCTTCATCTTTCTCGGTTCGACCGGGGTTGGAAAAACAGAGCTGGCGCGCGCTTTGGCTGAATTCTTATTCGACGATGAACATGCGCTGATTCGCGTCGATATGTCCGAATATATGGAGCGGCACGCCGTCTCCCGACTCATCGGCGCTCCGCCTGGCTATGTCGGCTATGATGAGGGCGGCCAGTTGACCGAGACGGTGCGGCGTCGCCCCTATTCGGTCATTTTGCTCGACGAAATCGAAAAGGCGCATCCCGATGTCTTTAACATCCTGTTGCAGGTTCTCGATGACGGCCGCTTGACAGACAACAAGGGACGAACGGTGAATTTCAAAAACACCATCATTGTCATGACCTCCAACGTCGGTGCGCAATTCATCATGGAACGATCACAACAGATCGACGAACGCAATCGCGACAGGATTCATGAGGAGATCACCGCCAAAGTGTACGAGTTGCTCAAGCAGAGCATGCGGCCTGAATTTTTGAATCGCATAGACGACATCATCGTCTTCCACGCCTTGAGTGTGGAGAATATCAAAGAGATCGTCACGTTGCAGTTGCGGCAGGTCGCGGAATTGCTCAAGGAGAAAAATCTCGCCATTGAGCTGACGACTGAAGCGGAAGAATTTTTGGCCGAGCACGGCTATGATCCCGCGTTCGGCGCCCGACCGCTCAAAAGACTGATACAAAAAATGATCGTCAATCCCCTTGCCGTCAAGTTGCTGGAAGGCAACTTCCAGGCCGGCCAGACAATACGAATCGTACGCGGAGAAAAAAATCTTGATTTTGAGTAAAAAAACAGATACATTTTTGAATTCAAAGGAACCAAAATTTACACTTGTCGTTAAAGCCGTGAACTGAATTATCTGGAGGACAAAGGTGATGAAAAACGGTTTAGTCATTGTTTCGGCGTTAGTCACGGTGATTATGATTGTCGCGTGCGGCCAAAAAATGACGGAAGAGCAAATGTATGCGCAGGTGCTCGATTTTCAAGATAAGCAACAATGGGAAGATGTCGTCAGAATCTATGAGGAGCTTATCAAGAACTATCCCAAGTCCGAGAGAGCAGATGAACACCTCTATAACCTTGGCATGGCCTATGCCCACAACGTGAAGCAATTTCGCAAGGCCATTGAGACATGGCAGGATTTGATTGACAAACACCCGGATAGTCGCCTGATCACGAATACAAAATTTATGATTGGCTATTGCTTTGCCAATGACATCAAAGATTTGGACAAAGCCCGCGAGTCGTATGAAAATTTTCTGCAAGAGTACCCGGATCATGAGCTCTCAGCGTCAGTCGAATGGGAGCTGAAACACCTTGGTCAGGATATAAGCGAGATCGATCTGCAGCTTGGTGAGGAGGCTGAAGCAGCTGCCAACTAGTCTTTTTTTCTCTCATAGTAATAATTTTCAAGGCCGATAATCTGGCGCCCATCCATTTCATCGGCTTTTTCATGATTGCCCTGTTGCTGAACAAAAGCGATGCAAAAGAGTGAGAAGAATATGAAAATGAGTGCGCTGCGCAGTGTCACTGCTCTGCTTTTTTTATGTTTTTCGCATGCCGGCCTCGCCCAGAGCATCGATAGTCTGGCGATGTCATCGATTTCATTGAGCGCGTTTGTTGAACAAAATGAGGTGCCACAGAATCGGTTGGTCAACTTTGTCCTCCGTCTGCACTGGAATGGTGATCTCGATCGCTATGAGGTTCATCCCTTTGAAAATCCAATCGTACAAAATCTGCAAATTCAGGGATCGGGTTCGACGAATCGCGTCGCCGAAGAAAATGGCGTGCGGCAGGCCATTCGGGAATATACCTTCACGCTCAAGCCGGAAGCGATCGGCATGGGCTATGTCGAGTCGTTCATCATCAAATACACCGATTTGTCCAGCCAGGTCGAGCATCGCCTGACGACGAATCGGATTCCGATCAAGGTCATTGATCCGGTTCCGGATCCGATCTCCAGAGCCTGGTTCATTGCACCACTGATCATCGTCGCGCTCGCCGGCGCTGCATTTTATTTCATCCAAACGTTGCGCAAGAGAAAAGCTGAGCGCTTGAAAAGGGCGCAAGAAGTTGCTGCTATGGCTGTTCCAATAGAAGAAAACTATTTGCAGCAGTTGAAAGAGATCGATTTGAATGAACCGACGCTGGATGGCGGCAGAGCATTTGCAGCCCTATCACGATCCTTGCGGCGATTTCTGCACGAGCGCTTTGAGGCGCCCGGATTGGAAGCGACGACGACGCAAGTTACAGACTATTTGCATGAGCACAACTTCGACGATCGTATCGTGAATGAAATTGTAGAAATCTTGACGAGCGCCGATATCATCAAATTTTCCGGCAAGACGGTCGATCGTCCCCTGCTCGAACGGGCCTATACGATTGTGGAGTCGATCCTGCAAAAAAGCTTGCGCGGCGAGATACCGTACGAGAGAGAAAAAACTGGAAATATGACATAACGAACACCCCATTCTGGAGGATCTATTTTCTATGAGTATCGACATTAGTGCTATCAACGCAAAAATTGAAAAAGAGAGCGAGTTCATCGACAAGATCAGCACTGAGGTCAGCAAGGTGATCGTCGGGCAGAAATACATGCTCGAACGTCTCCTCATCGGCTTGCTGTCCGATGGCCATGTACTCCTGGAAGGCGTGCCTGGTCTTGCCAAGACAATGGCAGTGAAAACATTGTCGGACACCATCAAAACGCAGTTTCATCGAATTCAGTTCACTCCTGATCTCTTGCCGGCCGATATCATGGGCACGGTGATCTACGAGCAAAAGACCGGCAGCTTTTCGGTCAAAAAGGGGCCGGTGTTCTCCAATCTCCTGTTGGCTGACGAGATCAACCGGTCGCCGGCCAAGGTGCAATCGGCGCTTCTGGAAGCCATGCAGGAACGACAGGTGACCATTGGAGAAGAGACCTTCAAACTGCCGGATCCCTTCCTCGTGCTGGCGACGCAAAATCCCATTGAACAGGAGGGCACCTACCCGCTGCCAGAGGCGCAAGTGGACCGATTCATGCTGAAACTGTCCATCGGCTACCCGAATCGGGAAGAGGAATTGGAGATAATGCGACGGATGACCGCGCTCGTGACGCCGATAGCCCAGCCCGTCGTGTCGCCGCAAGAAATTGTGGCGGCCAAAAAGGCTGTGCATCAAGTCTATATTGATCCGAAAATTGAAAATTATATCATCGACATTGTCTTTGCGACGCGCAAGCCAAAGGAATTTGGCCTTGCTGAACTGACAGAATTGATCGCCTTTGGCGCCTCGCCGCGAGCATCGATCAATCTGAGCATGGCCGCTCGCGCGCACGCATTTTTGCGCCGTCGCGGATTTGTCACGCCGGAGGATGTCCGAGCGATCGGCATGGATGTCCTGCGCCACCGCGTCATCGTCACTTATGAGGCTGAGGCCGAAGAAGTCACGGCAGAAGAGGTTGTTCGCAAAATTTTGAACAAAATCGAAGTGCCTTAAACTTATGATCCCCAAAGAAATACTCAAAAAGGTAAAACGAATCGAAATCACGACGCGCGGTCTGGTGAACGACGTTTTCTCCGGCGAATATCATTCCGTGTTCAAAGGCCGCGGTATGGAATTTTCCGAAGTGCGCGAATATCAGATCGGCGATGATATCCGTACGATCGACTGGAATGTGACCGCTCGACAAGGCCACCCGTACGTGAAGGTGTTTGAAGAAGAGCGGGAATTGACCGTCATGCTGCTCGTCGATGTCAGTTCGTCCAGCGATTTCGGCACCTTCCGGCAGATGAAGGGTGAAATCGCCGCCGAGATCTGCGCCCTGCTGGCCTTTTCTGCCATAAAAAATAATGACAAAGTCGGTTTGATCATTTTTTCCGACAGCGTTGAAAAATTTGTCGCACCGAAAAAAGGCAAATCGCATGTACTGCGGGTGATTCGTGAAATATTATATCACCAGCCGCAAGGTTCGCAGACCAATATCGGCGCAGCGCTGGAGTTCCTCTCGCGTGTGGCGCGCCGACGCGCCGTCACTTTTCTCATCTCGGATTTCATCAGCAGTGGCTATGAAAAGGCATTGCAGATTGCCAACAAGCGACATGACATCGTATCGGTGACCATCACTGATCCGCGTGAAGTCGAATTGCCAGATGTCGGTTTTATAGAGCTGGAAGACGCTGAGACCGGCGAGATATTCCTGGTCGACACCGCAAACCTGGAGATTCGCAATGAATTCGCTTCCAGCACGAACGCGTCCATCGCAGAGAGAGAAAAACTGTTTCGGTCGCTCAACGTCGACTATATCGATATTCGAACCGATCAATCTTATATTGAACCGCTCATGCGCTTTTTCCGAATGCGCGCCAAACGGTTCAGGTGATGTACTTTAGTGGAGGACGGCACGATGCAACGATATGCAGCTTTTGTTTTTGTGGGAATTTTTAGCATCATCACTCTTTTGAGCTGTCAAAGGCAGAGCGGCCCATCTCTCGATGGTGATAAACTGCGCGAGTATGCCGGCGATCTTGTCAATCGGTCGCTGTTCGCACGGGCGATTGAGGTCTATGATGACTATTTGCGAGATTATAAAGTGGATGAAACGGAGCAGGCGAACGTCAACTATATCATCGCCGATCTCTATTTCGAACGGTTGCATGATTATGAGGCTGCCCTCGCCTATTATCTCAAAGTCAAACACTTTTATCCGCAAAGCAGCCTGATGGATGAGACGAATAAAAAGATCGTCGCCTGCCTGGAAAGACTCGGCAGCTCTGCAGATGCACAGCAGGCGGCGGCAGAGGCCGTGCAGCTCGATCCGTCGAAAGTGACAAAAAAACGGCCTGGTGAGGTTGTGGCCCGAATTGGTGAACGGGAGATCACGCAGGGCGATCTCGATTTTGAAATCGGCAAACTGCCGCCCAGCGTCCGCGACCAATTCGAAACCCCGGAACAAAAACTCTTGTTCCTGCGTGAATATGTGGCGACCGAACTGTTATTCGACACCGCTCAACGAGCCGGTTTTGATAAAGATCCGGAGGTCGTCGAAGGTGCTTTTCAGGCGAAAAAATCCTTGATGGTGCAAAAGCTGTTGGCCGATCGAGTTGCCGCAAACACCCAAATCGAGGAAAGCGATCTGGAACTCTATTATCAAGCGCACAAGGACGAATTCGTTGAGAAAGATGAGGACGGCACTGTCATCGGAGAATTGTCGCTCGACCAAGCCCGGCAGCAAGTGGCGCAGCAGCTGACGCGAAAAAAGTACATGGACACCTATCAGGCGATGATTGAAAAGATGTTGCTGACTGAAAATGTGCAGTTTTACGAGAGTCGGATTCAGTGACCCGACCGCGATAACAAGTGCAAAAGACAAAAAGTAGATGGCAAAAATAACACGACACTTGCTGATTGCATTCTCGCTTTTGACCCTGGACATTTTTGCCCAGGGTGATATCGTCGTCGATTCGCACGTCGATCGCAACAAGATCCTCATCGGCGATGTCATCCACTATTCTGTGATCGTCACGCGGGACAAAAATCTAGAGCTGCTCATGCCATCGACGGCTGAGAATCTTGGCATGTTTGAAATACGGGACTATGCGGTGCGTGAGCCAAGGATCGTCGATGATCAGATCGTCGAGCAGGTCGACTATGAAATTTCCACTTTCGATACCGGCGATTATCTGATCCCGGAAGTGGCGATTCAGTACCGTGCTCAAGGTGACAGCAGCTGGCAGACGCTGATGACAGAACCGCATGATATAGTCGTCGAGAGTTTGAATCCCGACGAAGCGGGCGACATCCGCGATATCAAGCCACCCATGACGCCGCCAAGAGATTATGCCCGGCTGATCAAATCAGTTATTTCAGGCGTTCTTTTGCTCGCAGTGATTCTTTTCGTCCTCTACTATCTTAAACGGCGACGCGAAGGCAAGTCGCTCATCCCGATGCGCGGCAAGCCGCCACGGCCGGCGCACGAGATTGCACTGGAAGCGCTGCAGAGGCTGCGAGAGAGCGATCTGTTGAGCAGCGGCAAGGTGAAAGAATTCTATACCGAGCTTTCCGATATCGTGCGTCAGTATGTCGAGGGACGTTTTTATATGCCCGCTATGGAGATGACGACCACACAGCTCGTAAACGTCATGCGCGAGCAGAACCTGCCGGATAAAGACATAGAAAAGCTCAATGCCCTTTTGGCCAGGAGCGATCTGGTCAAATTTGCCAAACTTGAGCCACCCGCAGATGAAAATACCGCGTCGCTGCAGCTCGCCACGGACTATGTGAACGAGACAAAACTCGTTTTCGACCCAGTCGACGATGTCAGCATTACCGAAGCGGTATACGAGGAGAAAACGGATGTTTAGATTTGCCAATCCTCATTTTCTGCTGCTGCTCATCGTCCTGCCGTTGATGGTTTACTGGTATCTGCGCACCCTGCGGATGAAACGATCAGCGGCGACGTTGCGCTATTCGAATCTCGGCATCATAAAAAAATTAAAGTCATCGACCAGGAAACAGTTGCGTCACAGCCTGTTCATCTTTCGCCTCCTTGCCATCGCTTTGCTGATCATCGCCTTTGCGCGGCCGCAATCGGGCCAAAAAGAGTCAGAAGTGCAGACCGAGGGAGTGGATATCATCCTGGCGATGGATATTTCCAGCAGCATGCTGGCAGAGGATTTCAAGCCTAAAAATCGTCTGGAGACAGCCAAGGTTGTGGCTGCTGACTTTATTCAAGGTCGAAAGAACGATCGAATCGGCCTGGTGGTGTTTGCCGCCCAAAGCTTCACCCAATGCCCGTTGACACTGGACTATGGCATTGTGCTGCGCTTTTTGCAAGAGGTCGAAATCGGTATGATCGAAGACGGAACGGCCATTGGCATGGCGATCGGCAACTGCGTCAATCGGCTGAAAGATAGCAGTGCAAAGAGCAAGGTCGTCATCCTGTTGACGGACGGCGTCAACAATCGCGGCGAACTGGATCCGATCACCGCCGCCAAAGTGGCAAAGACATTTGATGTGCGCATTTATACGATCGGTGCTGGAAAACGGGGCGATGCCTTGTATCCCATCAATGACCCGATCTTTGGCAAGCGCTATCAACGCGTTCCGGTGCAAATCGATGAAGAGCTCCTCAGACAGATTTCCGCCATCACCGATGCTCAGTATTTTCGGGCAACCGACAAGACCAGCCTCGAGCAGATTTATGCTGAAATCGGCGAGATGGAAAAAACAAAGATCGAGGTGAAAGAATATACGCGTTACAGCGAATTGTTTTTGCCCTATACGCTGGCAGCTCTTTTTTTGCTGCTGCTGGAAATTATCCTGGCGAATACCAAATTTCGCAAACTACCATGATTTGAAAGCGGATTTTCATCATGCTACGATTTGCACATTCATCGCTTTTTCATCTTTTATGGTTGCTGCCTTTGCTGGTCGTCTTTCTTGTGCTGGCATTCAAGTCAAAAAGACGCGCCATGGCGCGCTTTGGGGCGCTGGAGCTGATGAAAAAGCTGAGCAGCAATACGAGTCCCGATCGCCAGGTGGCAAAGAGCGCCCTGCTCTTGCTCGCCACTATTTTCATCATATTGGCTCTCGCTCGGCCGCAGATCGGCACTAAAATCGAGGAGGTGAAACGAGAAGGCGTTGACGTGCTCGTGGCGATTGATGTGTCTAAATCGATGCTGGCGCGCGATGTTCCGCCGAGCAGACTCGATAAAGCCAAGCACGAGGTGGAGAGCTTTATCGCTCGCTTGCGCGGTGATCGCATCGGACTCATTGCCTTCGCCGGCGTGGCTTTTGTGCAATGTCCGCTCACTCTTGATTACGGCGCGGCAAAAATATTTCTCGACATCATGGCGCCGGATCTCATTCCGGTGCCGGGGACAGCCGTGGGGCTCGCCATTCAAAAGGCCATCGAAACGTTCGATCAGCAGGAACGTAAGTATAAAGTGCTGGTGCTCATAACGGATGGCGAAGATCACGGTGAGGATGTGATAAAGTTTGCTGAAGAGGCGGAGCGACAGGGCATCGTCATTTACACGGTCGGCATAGGCTCGCCGCAGGGTGAGCCCATACCCGAGACCGTTTCGGGCAGCGGCTTTAAAAAGGATCGTCAGGGATCGGTCGTCATCACCAAACTCGATGAATTTACGCTGGAAAAGATCGCCCTGCAGACCGGCGGCAAGTATTTTCGAGCTTCAGGTGGCGAAGAGGAATTGGACAAGATCTATGATGAAATTGCCCGCATGGAAAAAAAAGAGCTCGGTTCCCTGCAATTTTCGCAGTTTGAGGACAGGTTTCAGTATTTGCTCATCGTCGCATTGATTTTGATCGCCATTGAATTCATCTTTCCCGAGCGTCTGAAGGTGAAAAAGGAATGGCGCGGCCGGTTCATGTGATCGCCCTTGAGAATGATTGCAGCTCACAACGCACTTGTCG
This sequence comes from Candidatus Zhuqueibacterota bacterium, assembly GCA_003854995.1. GTDB lineage: Bacteria > Zhuqueibacterota > Zhuqueibacteria > Residuimicrobiales > Krinioviventaceae > Kriniovivens. The sequence goes on along the minus strand of RQOI01000476.1, from coordinate 9,309 downwards.
GCCGAGGAGTAAGCAGTGAGGAGTTTGTGAAAAAGATAAAGATATCCAGCTGGATTTTGCTTTTGACCATCCTTTGCGGCCAGCTTTCCTATGCTCAGAGCGGACGCAAGAAAATTGTTGATGGCAACAAGTTGTATGGCGAAGAACGTTACGACGAAGCGATGAACAAATATCGCGATGCGCAAGTGCATGCGCCGGAATCGCCGATCATCAAGTTCAATATGGGAAATGTGAACTATAAAAAGCAAAAGTATGAGGAATCGATCAAAGAGTTCGAGGGCTCATTGGGGGCAGATGAAGCACTGGCTCAGTCTCAGGCCTACTACAATATCGGCAATTCACTTTACCGACTGGGCAAGCTGCCGGAGAGCATTTTGGCCTACCAGGAAGCGCTCAAACTCAATCCGGATGATCAGGATGCCAAATACAATCTCGAATTTGTTCGGCGACAATTGAAGGACCAATCGGAGAAACAGCAGAACCAGAATGAGCAGCAGCAAAACCAGCAGCAACAGCAACAGCAGCAGCAGAATCAGGAGCAACAAGACCAGCAAGGAGATGAACAGGAACAGGCGCCGCAAGAGTCTCAGGAGGAAAGTGAGCAACAAGAGCAACAGCAGCAGCAACAGCAGCAGGAAATGCAGACAGCAGAAGAGATGTCCAAAGAGGACGCTGAACGAATTCTGCAGGCCATGAAAGAAGATGAAGAAAATATGAAAAACGCGCGCAAACAGCGGGCGCCTGGTAACGTACGGGTGTTAAAGGATTGGTGATTCAAAGATGAATCCAAGGATTTTTTTCATTTTTATTCTGAGCATGGTTTGTCTCATCGGGGCGCAACCATTGGCGGTAACGACAACCGTCAATCAGACGCAGATAGTTATTGATCAGCAGGTGGTCTTCACGATCGAGTTGACCGGCGAAGCTGCACAAAAAGTCGGCCAGCCCGAATTGCCGGATATGCAGGGTTACCTCGCTTTTCTCGGTTCGGGCGGGACAGCGCAAAATATTTCGTTCGTGAATGGCAAAATGTCCGTGTCAAAATCCTTCAGCTTTTACTATCTGGCCGCCAAAGAAGGAACACTGACGATTCCCGCCGTAACCGTCGTGTATGAGAATGAGGAATACTCGTCCCAGCCGATCACTCTTACGATCACCAAAGGGGGGACCGCCGGGCGGCCGCAGGGGGCTGCACCTTTGACAGCAGATGACAGGAGCTCCACCGATTCAGATGATTTGTTCATTCGTACGATCGTCAGCAAGCGCCGGGTTTACCAGAATGAGCCGGTCATTGTCACTTATAGGATATATGCTGCTGTGCGCGTCACCGGCTATACGATCACGAAACTGCCTGAGATGACAGGATTTTGGACTGAAGACATTGAAACGCCGCAACAACCCCAGGTGAAGAATGAAGTCATCAATGGCGTCAATTATGTGACAGCGGATATAAAAAAAGTGGCCATTTTTCCAACATCTGCCGGGGAAAAGACCATTGGTCCGATGTCACTGCAATGCGAGGTCAAGGTGCAAAATACGCAGCGCAGCCGCGATCTCTTTGATTCTTTTTTCGATGATGCCTTTTTTGGTCGAACCATTCGGAAGAGCATCGAATCACCAGCCGTCGAAATCGATGTCATGTCACTGCCCAGCGCTGACAAGCCGGCCGATTTCGCCGGTGCGGTCGGACAGTACAAGCTGAATGCCGCCATCGACAAAACGGACGTCGAGACCAATGAAGCTGTGACGCTCAAGGTCACTCTCTCTGGAACCGGCAACATTCGCCTCTTGCCCCGGCCCACGGTGATCATCCCGCCCGATTTCGAACGCTACGATCCGAAAGAGACGGAGAATATTAGTCGACAAAATGGCCTCATCAGTGGCAGTAAGACCTTCGAGTATGTGCTGGTGCCTCGTTTTCCTGGCCATCAGAGTATAAAGCCGATCACCTTTTCCTATTTCGATCCGAAGAACAGCACCTACCAGACGCTGACATCACCAGAAATCGTCATCAATGTGGCCAAGGGCTCGGGGCAGTTTGTCGCTGCCGGCGGCACAGGCCTGAGCAAAGAAGAGGTCAAGTACGTTGGTCAGGATATCCGGTTTATCAAGCTGACCCCTGGCCCGCTGCAAACGATCAACTATCGTATTTATACCAGCTTTGGCTTCCTCTCCCTCTTGATCGTTCCGCTCATCGTCCTGGGAGCTGCTTTTGCCTATAAAAGCCACGCTGACAAGCTGAGCGCCAACGCGGCCTATGCGCGCAGTAAAAGAGCGAACGCGATGGCCATGCGGCGCCTGTCAAAGGCAAAATCTTTGTTGACAGAAGCGGCGCAAAAAGATTTCTACGCTGAGGTCGCCAGTGCCTTGACCGGTTTTGCAGCGGATAAACTCAATATGTCAAAAGCAGGCCTCATGAGTGACGAACTGGAAAAAGAGTTCAGCAAGAAAAATATCGATTCCGAGCTCACAAGTGAGTATTTTGATCTGATCAGGATGTGCGATTTCCAACGATTTGCGCCATCCGTTGTCAAAAAGGAAGAAATGGATCGATCATATAAAAAGGCTCGGGACGTCATCATCAAACTGGAAAAAGCCTTATAAATGAGACGAGTGATCCTGCTTTTCATGATCGTTGCCTCCGGATGCATGGCTGAACAGACGGAGTATCTGTTCCGACAAGGCGTCGATGCCTACCAGCAGAATGATTATGAGACCGCCGTCAGCCATTTTGAAGCAGCCTTGCAGCAGGGACGGGCGAGTGCGGCGATTTACTATAATCTTGGCAACGCCTATTATAAAATGGGTCAAACTGGCAAGGCTATTTTGAATTATGAGCGCGCTAAAAAGCTGGCGCCGAGCGACGATGATATTGAGTTCAATCTCCAGATCGCGCAGCTTCGCGTGGTGGACAAGATACCTTCGCCGGAAGCGGATTTTTTCTTTCAATTTTGGCATGGTACAAAAAACTTACTCAGCCTGAAAGCATTTGCCATGCTGGCTGTTGGACTATACCTGCTGCTCATCGCACTCATTGTCATTCGATTTTTTAGCAAAAACACTGTCCTTCTCAACTGGACGCGAATTTTTCGACTGCCCATTTTCATACTGCTCTTTTTTATCGGCGCTCTGTTCGCCGTTCGCGTGCGGGAGGATGTTCACAATCGACATGGCATCATCCTCGTCGAGAAGGTGAGTGTCGTGAGCAGTCCTTCTGCTGATTCGACGGAAATGTTCGCTTTGCACGAAGGTGTAAAGATACAGATCATTGCGCAGTCCGGAGATTTCTTCCGCATCCGCTTGACGGACGGCAAGGATGGCTGGATTCCGCACACTGCACTGGAGATCATCTAGTTCCCAAATGAACAATCGGAACCCCCTGTGAAGGATGAGCAACCAATTTGAAAAACAAAAGCTCACCTACCAAAAAACCATTGAAAAGTCTCTCGTCATTTCTCTGGCATTTTTGATCATGCTGTTGCATATTTTCCCCAAGGCTTTTGAGCGACATGCGGAGGAACCGCAACCGATCTCCTTTGCTTTTGAAATCGAAGAGATCCCGGTCACCAGACAATCGGTCCGACGCGGCTATCAGCCGCCGCCACGACCTGTGATTCCAATTGCTTCTGAAGATCCCGATATACCGCAAAATGCCACGATCGATGAAACGATCCTTGATTGGACGGCGGGCGATGCGCGTGCGGGCAGCAGCGGATTGACCGTTGGGCATGCCGATACCATACCGCCACGTCCAATTGTCCAGGTGCTGCCAGAATACCCCAAAGAGCTGCAAAAGCAAAAGGTGCAGGGGACAGTGAAGGTCATGATGTATGTGAACGAGAACGGTCGGGTTCAAGAGGCCGTCGTCACTGAAAATTCAACCGGTAACAGCACCTGCTCTGATGCAGCGCTGGCCGCGGCGAAGAAGAGTGTATACACACCCGCCACGATCGGCAAGAAAAGAGTCGCCGCCTGGGTCGCCTGTTACTATACTTTCAGACCGGATTAATTATGGGATTATCTCACAATTATTTTGCTGTTCTACTATTGATATCTTAAAACTGTTACGTCATGCAGTAAACAACGGGATAAAATGGCACGTCTAAAAAAGTGAATGAAGGTGGATGAAATTTTGACACCAGACAGAATTTTTTCATTGCTCTTGAAAGGAGGAGAGCTATCATGTTGAGATATTTTAAGATTTTATTGCTGATGGGTGGTATCTCCCTGTACTTGTTGTCACTTTCGGGATGCTACACTCAGCTGGGTCGCGTCAAGTCTGAGGTTTATGACAATGAATACTACTCAGAAGACAGGGGCAATGAAGAAGAGCAGTATTGGGATGAATATGAGCGTGCGGAAGAGCCCGAGGTCGTCTATCACCACTATGATCATGATGTGTACGTGCATGGAGACTATGCGCCCGCTTACTTGAATTCATGGTGGTATGAACCCTACTGGTATTATTCTTCGAATCCATGGTATGTCAGGGGATACTATGATCCTTACTGGGGTTATGATCCATTTTGGTACGATCCCTACTATGGGTACGGCAGCTATTATTATGGTAGTTGGGGATCTCCTTATCATCGCTATTGGGGGTGGGGATATAGTGTCCCGATCGCCTACCCGGTTTATGTCGGTGGCGGTGGCGACGCCGGCTACGGCGACGCCAGACGAACGATCGACCGTCGTGGCATCGTGCAGACGAACGCCGGGAACACTCGGCGCGTGATGACGCCGGCCGGTCCGGTTGTCACGACGCGAACCCGTGCGACGAGCGCGCGAGCGACGATTGATCGAGGCCGCACAGGCGCCAGCCGCTCGATTGATGCGGCGACAACCGACAGGACGACAATTTCGCGAACGCGAAGCCAACCATCAACAGACCGCAGGTCGACGACGCGGACAATAAATCGTACATCCGATGCTCCTGCAGCCCGGACGTCGACACGACAGTCTTCGCCACGATCTGTGGATCGAAACGCCACAGTGGATAGAGATAGGACGACGCAGACTCGTCCTTCTGATGCGACGACCAGAACGCGGTCCAGGACAGTGACCAAAAAATCGGACGCCGACAACTCGTCTTCGAGTCGCTCATCGTCTTCTTCGACCGATCGATCGAGTGTCGGCAATCGACCATCATCAGAAGGTCGCTCCAGCAGTACACCAGGTTACCGGCCTTCCTCGTCACGGAGCAGCTCAACAAGCCGTTCCGGTAGCTCCAGTCGCGGCAGCAGCTATTCGGGCAGATCGAGCTCCGGCTCGTCCAGTTCTGGCTCGTCCAGCTCTGGATCATCCAGTTCCGGATCATCCAGTTCCGGATCATCCAGTTCCGGATCGAAAAGCAGCGGTTCGTCCGGCTCCCGCGGCAGTAGACGGTAATTTTGTCATTTCGAATGAATAGACTAGCTGGGAGAAATATCATGTTGAGGATAAAAAGTATATTTTTGCTCATCGGGCTCATGACTGTGGCGCTATTCGCTCAGGAGGAAATCTTTTTCATCGGCGAAGAGCTGGGCGTGGGTTCGCGCGCCATGGGTATGGGTGGCGCCTATGTCGGGGTTGCTGATGATTACACGGCCATTTACTGGAACCCGGCTGGCCTGGGTCAGCTCCGACGCATGGAGATGAATATCGGCTTTTCGCATAACAAGTTTGTCAACACGGCCGAGTTTCTGGGCAACAAGACAAAAACAGAAGACACCTTTAGTCGACTCAACTCGATCGGCATCACCATTCCTGTGCCGACCTTTCAGGGAAGCCTGGTCTTCGGAATCGGCTATAACAAGGTGCGGGATTACGACAATCGATTCAAAATTGAAGGCTATAATGAAGCGTGGGCCTATTACTACGACTGGTTCGAAGCCGGCAATCCTGCGGAGAATGAATTCACCGAGATCGTCGATAACATGTACCAGACGCAAACCATCACCGAGAAAGGGACGCGCGATCATTTTTCCTTTGCCGGTTCGATGGAGGTGCAGGAAAATTTCTTTCTCGGCGCAGCACTCAACTTTATCAGCGGCAACGATGACTATGCCATGGAGCTGGTAGAAGAAGATATTTATAATTTGCACAATACTTTCGAATATGAACCATCGAATGGCGACACCCTCTACTATATAAATGACCTGGATTATTGGACGATGAGTCAAAGTATTGATTCCAGAATCAAGGCTGTCAATGTGAATATTGGCGGTCTCTATCGATTTGGTGATTTCTTGCGCCTCGGCGCCACGATCGTCACGCCGACCACCTTTACGATTACGGAGAACTGGACTGAATCAGGCATCGAATATTACGATGATGTGAATGTAGAACCCTATGCGAGCGACTATAGCGGCACGACAAAGTACAAAGTGAAAGAGCCGTACAGTTTCAATTTTGGCGCCTCGGCAAAATTGTTGAATTTTCTTTTCACCGCCGGTGCAGAGTTCAAGGACTGGTCGAACGCGCAATTCCTGACAGAGCCACCCGTTGGCAATGAATCGCAGAATCAGATCAATAATAGAATTGAACAAGACTTTAAAGCCGTGACAAAACTTCGCTTCGGCGCCGAGATGTATATACCCATCATTCGTGCCAAAGTCAGAGCCGGTTATTTCACGGATCCATCGCCCTATCGTTACACAGACATCAGGCCGGACAAGCAATATGTGACGGCCGGCGCCAGTCTGATGTTGAACAAACAGGTGATGGTTGATCTGGGATACCTGATGGGCGAATGGCAGCGCGAGACGACGGACGGCCTCACCAATAGCCCGGCGCTTGAAGACATCAGTTTCCAAAAAGTTGTCGGTACGTTATCGATAAGGTTTTAAGAAATGATCAGGAGGGCGATCAATAGCGCCCTCTGTCTCTCTTTTGCCGTCATCCTGGGATGCGCCTCGACTGCGAGTCGATTCCGGCCGGCAAAAGTGATTTCCGATAAGGAACTGGAATACCCGCTGTCAGCTCAACTTGATAAAATAGAGGGTGAGGTGGTAGTGGGTGTTTTTGTTGATACAGAGGGCAAGGCCGAACAACTGCAGGTGCTGGAATCATCAGGCCATGCTGTGCTTGATACAGCAGCGTACCACTTTGCCAGCACGTTGACATTTGATCCTGCCATTATCGATGAGAAACCTGTCAGCTCGTGGACCAAGCTGATTTTGCGTTACAAGCTCACCGAAGTGCCTTTTGAGCGGAACACGTGGCTGCAGGATGTCATGTCTTTTCAACGTATGATCGAATCGACGCAGGATTCGGTTGAAAAAAAACAATATCAACAAAAGTTATACATGCGATACGTTGGCATCACGACCTATCTCGAGCGCTATGACGATCTCAGCTATAATGAGCTCATACATAAAGCGGTCACAAAATATTCGCGGCAACGATGGGCGGATTTTTCTAAAATGATTGTCGCGCCGTTCATGCTGTTTGACGACTTTCTCTACCGCTATCCCGAATCAGAATTTCGCCAGAATGCCAAGCTAGACCTGATTCGCCTGTTAATTGATGCTGAGAGGGCGATTCGCCTTGATGCCCTTGACAGGGGACGAATGTCACGACAACATGCTGCTCTTTTGGATGAGATCAAAAAGAGGCTGGATGAGTTGCAGCGCGATGACTATAACAAAATGAAAGAATTGTTTCCGCTGCATTCGAATGAGTGATTAAACTTCCGCATAATCCCCGCCTTTCAGTACCATTGCTTAAGTTTTCATAGTGAAAGGAGACTAGATTGAATCGTTGGGCATTTTTTATCATCGCAATCTTTTTGCTTGGCAGCGCCGGTCATGCACAAAAACGCGGCTCTCAGGAAATTGGCGGAGGTTTTTCCTTTTGGTCCAGGACTGAAAGAGACACCTCAGAATCCAATGTGAATTTGAACGGATTATGGGCCGTTTATTTTTCACGCGATTTCATGTTTGAATTGGAACCCTCTATCACCCTTCGCTATTATGCGGAAAATTTGTCACTTTCTGGTTTGCTCGCCGGCAGCTTGTCAAAACGCCTCATCGATGTGAGCAATATTGATCGAAGAGGTTCAACGGCATGGGGTAGAAAAAATGAAAGATCAACAGCCGGCGTCTACGGTTCAGTTGGCGGCGGCCTTTGGGCAGAACGATCCGAGAAAATCGATGATACAAAGATCTATCTTGGACCCGCACTTGTCGTTGGCATTGGCACTCACACTGCTCTGGGCTCTTTGACCAAAATGCGAACAAAGTTTCAATTCGTCTACTTGATGGCTACTCCACCTCTGCACGAAGAAGCGCGAACAATGTTCATGGTGACGGTTGGCTTTGGCGTCATATCAAGGATCTAGATATAACGAAACTTTTCACCGTCTATCGTCCTATAACTATTGACTTTGTACCCTTGATGCCTTACATTTAAGTAAAATTGAAACAGCAAAGGGTGTCCCATGAAAATAGACCGCACGGTGAAAAGCCTCTTGTTTGCGCTCGGTGCTCAATATTTCATCATGGCATCGGCGAACGGGCAGCCTCAATTCAGCGATAGAACCTATGGTTCTGGCAACGTGGTCATAGAAGAGGAATCCTATTTCACCAAGCCCATCCAGATCATTGACATGCCCACTGCCAGCATATTACGCGGCGGCTCTTTTCGCGCCGGCGTCAGAATTTATGAACAGGGCGGCCTTTTGGCCAGCCTCTCGGCCGGTGTTTCAAATAAGGTCATGTTTGGTGTCTCATTCGGCGGCCTGGATATCATCGGTGACGCGCAAAAAATAACGTGGAATCCAATGCCGGGAGTTCATTTCATCTATCGTGTCACCGAAGAAAGCATGAAGCTGCCGGCGATCGTGCTCGGTTTTGATTCGCAGGGATATGGACCCCATTACCCTACCAGCTCATCGTTTCCGCCTCCGGACACGACATGCGATTGCGCGCCGCCGGCGACGCCTGATCCTCCGTACCATAAGGACATGTTTGACAGATACCAATTCAAGTCGCGAGGATTCTATTGCGTTGTTTCAAAAGGATATGCCACCTTTGTGAACGCAGGGCTGCACGCCGGCATCAGCTATTCTCTTGATAAAGGGGAGGGAGAAGAGACGACGCCGACCATTTTCATGGCGGGCGATTTTCATGTGGTGAGCGATCTCGCGTTTCTGGTCGAGTATGATTTCGCCTTGAACGATTCCAAAATCTACTCAAGAGGAATTTTGAACGTCGGGGTGCGCTGGGCCTTTGGCCGCAACATGTTCTTTGATTTTGATCTGCAAAACTCTCTGGGCACAGCGGATGGCGGAAAAACCGATGTCCGACGAATTATAAAATTGACCTATTA
>RQOI01000475.1 GCA_003854995.1 Candidatus Zhuqueibacterota bacterium | reverse complement strand
TTTTGTCCGGCCTGTTACGAACGGCGCGCCAAGCCCTGACTATGGAGCACACGGATCACCTCTCTATCCGGCGGGAATCAACAGCGGCTCCGGCTGGTTCACCATCAATTCAGGATATGTGAACGTCGATCATGTCCGCATCCAGATGTACAATGGCGATCAGAGTCAGCTCATCCTGGATTGCTTGATCCCGGTTGACTATACTTTTTCGACGCACTCGATCTATAATATTCACATCGATCCAGCGGCGCCGACATCGATGCCATTGGGGCAAAATGTGAATATCACCTTCGATTATCAGACGAATGAACCAACCGGTGTCAGAATTTTTGCTCGACCATTTACTGCAGGATCGCCGACTCCTGACTATGGCGCCCATGGCTCACCCTTGCATCCCACTGGCAGTGGCAGCGGCTCTGGATATTTTACTATCAATTCCGGGAACGTCATTGTCGAGCATATTCGCTTCCAGATGTTGAATGGTGATCAGAGTCAACAGCTTTTAGAGTTCTTTGTTCCAGTTCACTTTCATTTTGCGGCAAATTCTGTTGCCAGGGTCAAGTTCGATCCCATAGAACCCGCTACGTTACTGTTCAATCAGGACGTCAATCTCACCTTTGATTATGTCACCGATCAGGCGGGTGGAGTGAGAATATTTGCCAGGCCATTTTCCGGCGGCAACTTGACGCCTAATTATGCGGCGCATGGCTCACCTTTGTATCCCGCCGGCGTTGGCAATGGCGCCGGCTCTTTCACCATTACCAGCAACGACGCGGTCGTGGATCATGTGCGAATTCAAATGTTGAACGCTGACCAAAGCCAGTTGCTTTTCGAGGAATTTATGCCGGTGCATTATCATTTTTCAACGCACGCCATAAGGAACATTGTCTTTTCCCCCGGGCCGCACATCTCTGCTGGTCCGCACGCTTTTTGCACCTTAAATCAGCACATAGACATTACCTTCGATTATGTCACAAACGAAGCCACCGGAGTCAGAATCTTTGCCAGGCCATTCAGTTCCGGAGCACTGAGCCCCAATTACGCCGCGCACGGCTCTCCCGCTTATCCGTCCGGAAGCGGCAGTGGCGCCGGATATTTCACCATCACTTCTGGCAATGCTGTTGTGGACCAGGTTCGTTTCCAGATGCTGAACGAAAACCAAAGTCAATTGCTGCTGGAATATTTTCTGCCGATGGCTTTTGTTTTTGGAAATCCTATGCCAACAGGCGTGACTGTGGCAGCAGATCCGCGCCCAAAAGACTATGTCTTGGAGCAGAATTATCCCAATCCTTTCAATTCCAGCACCACTATCGAATTTGCGCTGCCAGAATATTCGTTTGTCAACCTCAAGGTTTACAACCTGCGGGGTGAGCAGGTCGCCGTGTTGCTGGCGGAAGAGCGCCCAGCCGGCGTTCATAAAATAAATTGGGATGCCGTTGGATTGGCGAGCGGAGTGTATCTGTATCGATTGGAAGCCGGGCAATTTGTTCAAAGCCGGAAACTTCTCTTGATGCGTTAGAAAATATTTTCACATAATCGGTACGATTCTCCGCACGGTGTGGAAGTATCATTTTGAAAAGGAGGACTTTGCATGCAAGTCAGAAGTGTTTTTGTCATGCTCATCATTCTTTTCGCCGCATCCTCATCCCGGGCTGAGGACGACAAATGGCAACTGATTCTGGCGAATGGCGACACTCTAGCAAATGCTTCTCTCCAGGAGCTTGCCGGCGATTCCATCGCCATCATCCTGTCAGAGACAAAATTGACAAAATGGATTTCAGTTGATGATATCGTTGAACTGCGAAAAGTGAACAGATCAAAATTCTGGAAGGGTGCGGGAATCGGTACATTGGCGGGAACAGCTGGTGGTGTACTGTTTGGTTTAGCAACATACAAAAAGCCAACGCCATCTCCGAATGAATGGAATTTTGATTTCGGGCCAGGATTGCCCGCAATCGGTGGCGGCATCATGGGCGGTTTTATGGGCTTTTTTTTGGGGGGAGCCATTGGAGCTCTTTCGGGCAAAGATGAAATATACCAGTTGAAAACCATGGAACATGCCCAGAAACTGAATGCCATATGGGCGCTCTTGAAAAGGGAGGAGGTCAATTAGACTCAACTTTGCCAGTGGTCACTGACTTGAAAATGGATGGCGCCATTCAGCCATCGAACGAGCAGTGGCCGGCGCGTGCTTTTATTGATTGCTTTCCTTGACGTCGTCGACTATATTGCAGCATTACCAATTGACGCCTCGACGGGCGAGTCTCTGTCAAATGTTATAGATTGCCGAGGGATTGGGGATAGTCAGGTTGTTGCAGAAAAATGAGTTGCTTTGTCAACGACTGTCGATTATTTGAGGATGACCAGGAATATGTTGAAAAAGATGACCAGAAGAAATTTTCTCGAAACGAGCGGAAAAATGACAGTGCTTGCCGGCGCACTGACGCTGCCGGCCGAAGCGGGCGGCCACGAAGCGCTGCGCGGCCGGTTCGTACATCACGTGTTCTTCTGGCTGAAAGAGCCGGATGATGCTCAGCTGCACGAGCGCTTTCAGCACGCCCTGCGCGACCTGGTGACGATCGAGGCGATCCAGAGCTATCAGCTGGGCAAACCCGCCGACACGCGGCGGGAGGTCATTGACAGCAGTTACCACTATTCGTTGCTGACCATCTTTGCGGACCAGGCGGCGCACGATCACTACCAGGTGCATCCGGTGCACGATGCGTTCCGGCTCGTCGCGGCCGAGCTGTGCGCGAGAATCGTGGTCTATGACAGCGTCGATTTATAGACCAGCGCACTGCGAACATCAGACCATCCATCCGGTCATGCAAAAGATACAATCTTTCAGCTCACGCC
>RQOI01000063.1 GCA_003854995.1 Candidatus Zhuqueibacterota bacterium | reverse complement strand
CTGGAGCTAGAGTGTTAGTCAAAAAAAGAGCCTCACCGGCTAACAAAGCGGTGAGGCTTTTGGTAATAATGTTTAATCTTTTTTAACAAGAACCGGGGTTTGATGTTCAGGAATACCCTGTAGTCTGATTTGCACACATCCAAATTTGTAAGCCTCTTCGATGGTGCGCCCTGCGCCCAACGCTTGATAAAAGCCAACAGCAAAAGCAATCGCCGCCCGGTCGCCAATTTCCTTGTTCATCCCAATCACATAATGGATGTGTTGGGCTATCGCCCTGGCCTGAATATCACTATAGCAGGCGTTTAGCACCACACAGTTGACCCGATCGGCGAACAATTCAAACAGCGCCGCCAACGCGTCAGGTTGTACGTCCTGCTTGGCGCCTGTTTCATTTTCGAACCATAATGTGCCATAGGATGTGCCGTGCCCTGAAAAGTGAACGATTTGCGGTTCTTTGTCCAGCAAAGCCTGGCTGAGATCTGCAGGCCGAACAGACAGTTGTGGCAATTCCAGTTTGAATTGATCTCGCAACCGGGCGAGTCTGAGTTTCTCTTCCAGCTCTCGAAACTCTCTACTCAAATGCAAACGGGAGGCATCCGTCGGATCGGCGGCAATAAAAAGAATCGTGGTCTTGTCGGGCGGACGCCCCGGAACATGGTCTGGGGTGTTTTGCGTGACAGGTTGAGGTGCTATCGGCTGGGCGGTGGGTGCCGTCGAAACATGATATTGGGATGACAAATCGGGAAAATGGGCGGCGATCTCGGCCATTTGCGGCGACAGCGCACCGCCTGTTACCCGGATCAGATCGAGCAGAAGGGCTTTGATTAGCTCCCACTGCGCGTCAATGGCGCGACGGGCGCGCAGTTTTTCCTCGGGCCGATCTGAGGTCTGGATAGTACGTTGGTATTCGCTGATGATGTGATAAGATTCTAGAATGTTGTTTTCAAGTTCCTGATGTACACCCATGCCGTGTCCCCCTCGTATTCGTCAGCCCTCTTGGATGTGCGACAGTTTCGCGCTTTTTCCCCGTGACCGGTTTTGCCGAAATGCAAGCGGCTTTATGCTTTTCGGCGTATTTCAATCTGGGGGCGAGTTTGCTGGTCGAGCTTGTCGAGACCACCAAACTCGCTTTCAAACGGGGCAAACGCTGGATTTCGACAGGCTCAATCT
>RQOI01000474.1 GCA_003854995.1 Candidatus Zhuqueibacterota bacterium | reverse complement strand
TTTCTGGGACGGCCGTTCATCATCAAACCAGCCAACACGACCGGCGGTGGCGTCGGCGTGGTCGATGGCGCCGAGTCCCTGCATGATGTGCTGGCCGCGCGTCGAGAGTTCAAATCCGATAAATACCTCTTGCAGGAAAAAGTCAAGCCACTGCACATCGATGACAAGCGATTCTGGTTCCGCGGCTTTTATGCCTTTGGTCTCGTCCAGTGCGTCTGGTGGGATGATGCGACGCATATCTATAAAGAACTGCTCCCGGAAGAGGTAACGGCCTATGGTTTGTCGCCGCTCTTTTCCATCACTGAAAAGATATCGACGATCTGCAAGCTGAATTTCTTCTCCACCGAAATTTGTCTCACCTCTTCTGAGACATTCGTCGTCGTCGACTATGTCAACGAAGCATGCGATATGCGGCTGCAGTCGCTGCACGCCGATGGCGTGCCGGATGCCATTGTTCAAAATATCGCGACGAGCCTATGCTCACACGTTCAGATGATCAACAGACAAGCTCAAATCTCGCCAGGCCCATCGACAGAAACACTACAAGAGCGGGAATCGCCGCAAGACAGACCCGCATCGGAAAGGGATCATCATGATGAATGAAGCAGTTCAACCTGCGGATAGCATGAGCCGACGCCACTTTGTGCAGACCTCCGCGTTAGCGGCGTCCTCCGTGGCCTTTAGCGTGACGACAACCCGATCGTACGCCAGACCGAAAAGCGCGAACGACAAACTCGGCATTGGCGTCATTGGCGTCGGTGGTCGCGGGAACAGCCATCTCTCCATGCTCAAAAGAATTATCGATGACGGTGATAACATTGATATCGTCGCGGTGTGCGATATCTATAGACCGCGACTGGAACGGGCGGCACAAGAATATCATGCGCGCGCCTACATGGATCACAATGAACTCATCGCTGATCCGCGCGTCGACATCGTCTGCATCGCCACGCCAGACCACATACATGGCTATCAGGCCATTGATGCCGCGTATGCGGGCAAAGACATCTATTGCGAAAAACCTGTCACCCATTGGCGACAATTCGAGCTGACAAAAAGGCTGGCCAAAGCGGTCGCCGAATCGAATTGCGTTTTTCAACTGGGCACACAGGCGATGAGCGACTCAGCCTGGCAGCAGATGAAAAAACTGGTGCAGGACGGTCTCATAGGCCAACCGCTTTTCGGCGAGACCGGCTTTTTCCGCATCGGCGATTGGGGTGAGCGCGATATGCCGATTGATGATGCCAATGCGACGGTAGGTGCCGACCTGCTCTGGGAAAAATTCCTCGGCGATGCCCCGCGCCTCGAGTTTAACATCGACCGATTCTTTCGCTGGCGGCTTTTTGAGGACTATGCGGGCGGTCCGGTCACAGATCTCTACCCGCATTCGCTCACCCAGGTGATCGACATCCTCGGCGTCGGTTTTCCTGATCGCGTCGTCGCTCTCGGCGGTATTCATCGATATGACTATGAGCTGCGCGAGGTGCCGGATACGTTTAATCTCTTGGCCCAATATCCGGAGAACGTCACCATCTCTGTGTTAGGCACCCAGGCGAACGACTATAACGCCACCACCACTCGCGGCGCTGGCCAACGGTGTCCGGTCATCCGCGGCTGGGACGGATCACTTTCGATCATTGATAATAAGGAAATACTCTTCACGCCGCTGCAGGTTCGCGGTGCAAAACCACCGCAGCGGTTTGATATAAAATTCGGTGAAGATAATATTCAGCACTGGCGCAATCTCATCCAATGCAGCCGGGAGAGAAACAAAGAAACCTGGAGCCCCATGCCGCTCGCCTACAAGACGCAGACCGTTTTGCACATGGCCATGCTGGCGTATCGGAAAAAACAGACGGCCCAGTTTGATCACGAAAAAGAACAAATTGTATTGAGTTAGTTGGCGGCTAAAAAATGCAGCGTATGACGGCGTGCGCAACAAGTTGGCAATGAAAAGACCAATAAAAATACTCACAATCATTTGCCCGGCACCTGGAAGGTGCCAGGCAAAGTTTCGCCATTGCCAGGCACCTTCGAGGTGCCTGGCAAGTGACAGGGCAAGTAATAAATCACATGAAAAACGGAGGGCACTATGTGCTGTTCATGTAATTCAAATTTAAATCGACGCCAGTTCCTGGGCGTCTCTGCGCTGGGCATCGCCGGCGCAAGCCTGACGCTCAGTGCGGCAACAAGGGCAACTCCGGCAGCGGAGTGGAATCCTGAAAAAGCCATGCTTCGCACCGGTTCGCCGCTGACCGTTCAGCCCATCTTGCTGTACAGCATCTCCAGCCGACGCGAACAGACTTCGTGGCGATCGTGGGGTGGCTTGCATACAGAAGAGGACGCGGCGGAGGAAGTCAGGCGCATCTCGGCAGAACTGGAGCGCTTGCAATGCGGAGCGAATTTCGAATTGACCATAAAGCCGGTCATCAAGGTTCGCAACGTGGAAGAAGCGGAACGCGTGCGAAATGACGAGAGCTACGATGTCCCCATCGTCTATGCGGCATCGGGCTGGACGACAGCCCTGGAAGCCTGCTTTTCCGATGGGCGACCTAACCTCATCTTTCTGCGCCACAAATCCGGGCCCATCTACCTCTGGTATGAAATCGTGCACAATCGTTTTCTGCGCCAGGGCAATGACACAGAGGATCTGGACGAGTACCGTTATCCATCCGGCATGACGATTGATGATGTGGTGGTGGACGACTATGAGGAGATGCTCACCAAATTGCGCGCCTTGTACGGCGTTCACAATTTCATGGGACGAAAGATCGTGGCGCTCGGCGGCTCGTCCGGTTGGTGCAACGAACAGGCGCCCGAAATCGCCAGGAATAAATTTTCCCTCGATATCGTGGGTATCGAGTACGCCGATCTGGCAAAGCGCATCAAATCGGCGCGCTCTGATGCGGCGCGCATGCAACGGGCGCAACAGTGGGCGCAGCGCTATCTGAATCTGCCCGAGACGACGTTGCAGACGCACGAACAGTTCGTCATCAACGCATTCCTGTTGTACGACATCTTCAAAGACTATCTGACCGCCTATGATGCGGCTGCCTTCACCATTCAGGATTGCATGGGCACTGTGATGCCGATCTCCGAGACCACGGCCTGCCTGCCGCTCAGCCTGTTGAATGATGAGGGATACCTGGCGTTTTGCGAATCGGATTTCAATGTCATACCATCCGGCATTTTGTTGCACTATATCTCTGGCAAACCGGTCTTTCTCAACGATCCGACCTTTCCGCATCATGGCATGGTCACGGTGGCGCATTGCACCGCGCCGCGCCGCCTGGATGGAGAACACTATGCCCACGCGCAAGTCGTGACGCACTTTGAATCCGATTACGGCGCCACGCCCAAGGTCGAGCTCCCCATTGGCACACCCTTCACCATGGTCTGCCCGGACGCCGGCCAGAAAAAGTGGCTCGGCTTCACCGGCACGATAGTGGATAATCCCTTCTATGACATCTGTCGCTCGCAGTTCGATATCGCTATTGACGGCGACTGGAAAAAGCTTTTGCGGGATCATCGCGGCTTTCACTGGATGATGACGCTCGGCGATCATTCCCAGGAGATGGCCCATGCCTGTCCCAAGATAGGTGTAGAGTGGCTCAATGTCTCTCAGGTTGGTTGAGATGATCTTGGCGCGGCCTTCGGCCGCAACCAAAACGTTCAACGCATCGCATCAATCACGCAAAGTGAAGGATTGAAATGAAATTTGCTTTAAAAAAAGCCGCCAAGGATCCAGGTTTGTTTTTTTCTTCGTGTGCCTTGGTGTTTTTGTGGTTTTGTGTTGATTTTTTCTTGACTTTACCAGAGACTGACGTTTTACTTGCGCAGGTAAGAGGTCAGTTTCTGGTAAAGACACAAAAGATCAATTTGGTGAGACCTTTGGCCGCAACCAAAAATATCCAAACCACCGAGG
>RQOI01000473.1 GCA_003854995.1 Candidatus Zhuqueibacterota bacterium | reverse complement strand
CCTCGGTGGTTTGGATATTTTTGGTTGCGGCCAAAGGTCTCACCAAATTGATCTTTTGTGTCTTTACCAGAAACTGACCTCTTACGAAAAATGCTATTTATTTCTTGCTTTTCTGAATGAATTTCATAACTTGAATTGACGGGGGTTTACGACATAATAAAGTATGGAATGGGCCGGTGGCGTTCACCCGCTTTGCTTGTTCCGCTGTCCATGCTCAAGGCGGCCAAGCCACCGACGACAATCGAAAGGGCAGGTATGATATCAGAGTGCATCCGCAGGGCACGAGAGGAAGAATGCTCAGTGCTGGCCGATCTCGTCCGCAATTCCTTTCAAGATGTCGCAAACCAATTCAACATCACATCCGACAACTGCCCAACGCATCCCTCCAACTGTACGGCTGAGTGGATCAGGAACGAATGCAAAAAAGGCACAGAGTACTTTATTCTGCTGGAGAATTCGACAGCCATCGGTTGTGTGGCGCTGGAACGGGCGAATCGGGAGGTCTATTATCTGGAGCGATTGGCCGTGCTGCCGGCGTATCGCGAACGCGGCTATGGCCATATGCTGGTGGACTATTGCCTGGAGCAGGCGCGCGCCCGGCAGGCAAAGCGCGTGGAGACCAGTCTGATCGCCGATCACTGGGAGCTGGTGGAGTGGTATCGACGGCTGGGATTTCGCTTCAAGCAGCGCGCCAGATTCAATCATTTGCCGTTTGCGGTCACCTTCATGTACTATGATCTCGAAGAGCAGTTCGTCTATGACCTTGCGGCAGCTTGAGAAGAACGCGAAAGCTTTTTTTGATTCCGGCTATAATTGTGCTGAATCCATCCTGACGGCCATCTTGGAAGCCTTTGCAGAAGAGATTCCCAGAGATGTTCCGCGCAGCGCCTCCGCTTTTGGCGGTGGCATTGGCGGCTCACACGATGGACCGTGTGGCGCGCTGAGCGGCGGTGTCATTGCCATCGGCTATTTGCTCGGCCGCGCGCAGCCGGGGGAAAATCTGGCCGCGGCAAAGGCCATTGCCGCCAAATTCCAGCAGCGTCACAATGACTTTTATGGGACGACCAACTGCCGCGAGCTTTTAGATAAATTCGGCTCGCAAGAGGATGATCGAAAATGTCAGGAGATGGTCGGCAAAATGGCCGGCGTGCTGGCGAGGCTTTTACAGGATCATGGACTGAAGATGAGACGGTAAAGTCTCACAAACACGTCATCAGCGGCTTTTCAAGGCGAATTTCTACCATCCTCGTTCTGCTCATCCTGATCCCCATCGGGCTGGCGACAAAATTTTACCACGGCCCCGGCAGCACATGGGTGCAGCTCTACGCCGGCGATATCTTTTATCCCATGTTCTGGTTTTTTCTCGGCCTGCTGCTGTTCCCGCGCACTCGTCCCCTGAGCATGAGCGCGTTCGTCTTTATTTTTTCCACTGCCATTGAATTCTCGCAACTGTTCGACGGCGCCCTGCTCACGCAGCTGCGCCGTTCTTTCCTCGGCCGCACCCTGGTCGGGACTTCTTTTGCCGCGCAGGACATTCTCTACTATCTGATCGGCTGTCTGCTGGCCCTGCTCCTCTATCGGGCGTTAAACAGCCTGCAGCTTCCAGCGGCCGCGTCGAAACCAAAAGGCCATGACGATCCCTTTCAGGCCGGTCGTCACTGAGATGGCGAGCCAGATGCCGAGACTGCCCATACCGAGTCCGTGCGCAAAAAGGAGTGCCAGAGGAATTCTCAACCAGGTCAATGGCACGGAGATAAGCATCGGCGGCAGTGAATTCCCCGCCCCGCTGAAGGCGCCTTCGAGGACAATTTCAAAACCGAGAAATATCTCAAAAATGGCAATGATCCTGAGATAGCTGGCGCCCTCTTTGATCGCCTGCGGATCATCGATGAAAAAACGGACGATAGCAGCGCCAAAGAAGAAATAGACCAGACTGACAAAAAAGAGAAATATAGAGATATACGCCACGCTCAACCACACCGCTTTTTCCGCTCTCTCCGGCTTGTGCGCGCCCAGATTCTGCCCGACCAGGATCGACGCGGCAAATGAAAAGCCGACCGCAACATAATAGGACAATCCCTCGATGCGATGGCCCAATCCCAACGCCGCGAGTGGTCCATAGCCGAATTCGGTGATAAAACGGGACAGGATCATATAGCTCAGGCTGAACAGGAAGCCGCTGGTCGCGATGGGAGCGCCGATCTTGCACAGACGCCACATGATGCCCAGATTCAGCAGTCGAGAGCGCTCATCGCGAAAAGTAATGCCGATATCACGACGGCGTAATAGATAAAGGCTCCAGAGCACAATGACCGCATGCGCCAGCACGGTCGCCAACGCGGCGCCCGCCGCCTCCAGGCGCGGGAATGGCCCGATGCCAAAAATGAACAGCGGATCGATTATCATATTGAGCGTCAATCCCACGGAGATGATCTTGAGAGGCGTCCGGGTGTCGCCTGCGCCGCGGAAAGCGGCGTCCACCGCAAAGGCCAGAAAGATGGCGATGAGGCCGTACAGCGTGATGGTCATGTAATCCAGGGCAGTGTGCATGACAACATCCTCCAGTCCCATCAGGCGAAAAATCGATCGCTGCAGCGCCAGTCCCAGACCGCTCGTGAGCAGCGCGATCGCGCTCGCCAGCAGAATGGCTTGCCCGATGACGAGTCCGGCGAGCCGCCTCTCCCCGGCGCCGACGAAACGCGCCACCATGGCATTGACGCCGGTTTCCACCAACACGGCAATGGATTGCAGCGCCCACAGGACGAACGAAGCAGCACTGACGCCGGCCAGTGGTCCGGCGCCAAGTTTGCCCACCCACCAGGCATCGACCAGCCCGAACAGCATGATGAAGAGCATGGAGCCGATCGCCGGGCCGGCCAGCTTGAAGATGGCGCGACTGAGCGGGATACGCGTGAGCTCTGGCTCTTCCGCCGGGTGCGGCAGTAAATTTGCAGCCTCTGGCGAAGAATGCCAGTCCAGTGGCGGATCAGCAGATGGTATGAAAGTTTTTTCACTCATGGTCAAAAATCCACAATAAAGCAGAATTTACAAAATTAAGCCTTCTAAACCAGTAAAAAAAGGAAAGGACAAAATGACAATCTACTACTCGCACATCCTCGATCTCTCGCATCCCATTTGCTCGACCATGCCCTGCTGGCCGGGCGATCCGCGCACCACCATCAGAGCGTGGGCGACAGTCGCGCAGGATGGCTACAATATGAATCAGCTGACCATCGCCGAACACGCCGGCACGCACGCCGGCGCGCCCCGCCACTTTAGCGCATCCGGCCTGGCCATTGATCAAGTCCCTGTCCATGATCTTGTGGCGCCCGCTGTCATGATCGACATGCAGGCCCAAGCAGCAATGAACAGAGACTTTATGCTCGAGGTGCAGGATATCATCGCCTGGGAAGAGCAATTCGGCCTCATCAAAGAGGGTTCGATCGTCCTCGTCAAGACCGGCTGGAGTGAATTCTGGCGCGACGAGGTCGCCTATTGGGGTGCGGATCAAGGCGGCTTGCATTTCCCCGGCATTGCCACAGCTGCCGCGCGTTTTCTGGCGACAGAACGCCGCATCATCGGCCTGGGAATCGATACGGGGGGCATCGATGGAGGCCAGGCAAAGGATTTTGCGGCGAACAGAGTCCTGGCCGAGCATAATATCTATCATCTCGAAAATCTGCATCTCACGCCAGTGCTGACCCCCTGTCTCACCCTCTTCATCGGTGTGCTGGCCATAAAGAATGGCAGCGGCTCTCCCTGCCGCGTTTTAGGGCTTGCCTGACTTTGGAACAAATATTGTTTATAAGATGATTATGTGGTGAAACAAAAATATCGCAACCTATTGATTATATGGATATAAGAACAAAAAGCAGGGCAGTCACTTCAACAGCGCACCCTTGGGAGAACGTCATATCATGAGACAACTTGCCAACAATGAGACGATTCTAAATTTTGTCATTTCGTCGCTGATCCTCTACCTCTTATTGCCACCGTTCGCGTGCGATGTGATGGCCGCATCGACAGCAGAATCTGCGATCGCCTATTTTCCGGCGCTCGTCGGGCGATATGGTCAGCAAGTCACTGTGCGAGCGCACATTGCAGATGAGGCCAACATCCGGAACGTGACGCTGGTGGTGGAAAATGGCGCTAAACCGTTACGCGGCAAAATGCCGAGGTTGACACAGGCCGGCGTGGTCCCGGTCAGCGCGCAGACGGCGAAAGACGCGACGGTGCGATCAGGGCCGGCGGCCAATAAAAACATCAAGGGGCGGCTCAGTCGCGGCGAGAGGATGCAGATCGCCGGCGAAAAAGACGGCTATTATCGGGGCGTCTCCGCCTCCGGCATCAAAGGTTATGTATTGAAACAGGATGTCGACATCCTGCAGACGGGCAGCGCTTATGCAGTGACCCTGCCCTCGTCCATCACCAGCCGATCCAAACTCACCTATCACATTGAAGCGCAGGATGCCAGCGGCCGCGTCATCCGAACCGATGCGGTCACCATGCGGTTATTGACCGAGCAAGAGATCGATACGTTCATGGCCGCCTATGGCGGGCCAACGCCCGTCGGTGCACCGCTGTACAGAAAGCCGTTGTTCTGGGTGAGCATGGCCGCAGTGGCGGGCGGCGCCTATATCCTCTCATCCGACAAGGACGGCTCGGATGACGATCTGACCACGGCTGAAATCATGGTTGAATGGGAATAACACCCAGCTGGACTCGTTTCAGGAGAAAAACATGTTGACAAGGAAATTTTCATTGCTTCATTTCATCTTACTCTTGCTGGTGTTGAGCTGCTCGACAGAATCTCCCCTCACTCCTGCACTGAAGGATCATTCAGTGATCGCAACCTCGATCAAACTGGAGCAAAAAGGCTATGCCGCTTCTGCATTGGACAGCCTCATTCTGGTCGTGACCGGCGACGGCATTGACAGGATCAAGCAAGCGCTCATCATCGAAGGCACAAAAGCGCAGGCGCACTTGCAGGTGCCCACTGATGTGAAATTGAAAATGGAAGTAACGGGTTATCAGGATACAACCGCTGTGCTTTATGGCAGCAAAGAATTTATTGGCAAAAAAGATTCCACCGCTCAGGTCCAGATCAAGCTTGACTTTTTGGTCCCGACCCTCATTCTTTCTCCGCCGGACACGGTCCTGCAGATCGGCGATCGAATCCACCTCCATCTGGCGGCGCGCAATGTCGACAATATGTCGACCTTTGGGGCAGAAGTGCATTTTGATCCGACAAAGCTGCAGGTTGTGGAGCTTGATAGAGAAGACACTTTTCTCAGGAGCAATCATGGTTCGATCATGCAGCTGGAATTCACCAAAGACAACAGCGCCGGAACGGTCAAGGCTGTTCTGGGCATTTTTCCCGCGTCATCGGCCGTCTCGGGCAGCGGCAATATCGGGGTCATTGTTTTTGAGGCCATTGCCCCGGACACGACGGATATTTCCATCCGCATCGACAATCAGAGCCATTCCGACCTCGGACTATTCGACAAACACGCCAATTTAATGTATTCTGTCGGTTTAGGCAGCCGTCTGTTCATCCAGCAAAGTGCTGCACACTAAAACGGGCAACGCACTCTTTCGAGTATGGAGATCGACATGACATATAAAAAATCAGTTCTCTGCACGCTATTCTTCTTACTATCCGCCTGTTG
>RQOI01000472.1 GCA_003854995.1 Candidatus Zhuqueibacterota bacterium | reverse complement strand
CGACATCGAGCGTGATCGCGAGATCTCCTGTGCCTTTTTCGAGGGCATTGGGCAGCAGGGGCGAGTTCGACAGCTTGACATCCCTGAGCGCCATCCCACCCATATTCAGGGAGAACTTCTCCGCCGGCGTTTCCGTCAGATAGTTGAACTCGCCGAGGAAACTCAGGTTCGCCCCGTCGCCTCGTCTGCCCTGGATATTAAAGTTTGTCGCCTCATTGATGATCTTTTGATTCGACACGAGATGTTGCAGCTGGCCGCCAATCTGCAGTCCGCGCGTGGTGTGACCCGACAGCTCTATGTTTTTGATCCAGAAGCTCGGCAACGATCGTTGCTTGACAAAGTAAATTGTCTGTCCCTTGAATCGAGGTGGTTTTTCCTTTTTCGGCTTGTCGGATTTAAATTTTTCCGAATAGCTGCGAATCGTGTTCACCAGGCTGAGGATTTCAGTCGCCTGCCCGACGACCTTGTCGCCGAAGATGAATCGGGCGATGCTCTCTTTATTGATGGAAGGCAGCTTGGCTTGCTGCAGCGCATTTTGATAATCGTCTTTTATCCAGTCGTCGACCATGCCGATCTTTGTCGTCGTCGCTCCGAGATCATCGGTCAGGTCCTGACGTGTTTCGGTCACGAATGTTTCGAGAGAATCGACTTTGTCGCTGACCTGAGTCAGCGTCGTGTAAGCTGATTGCAGACCATCCAGCGTATGCAGTTCAGCTGGATTGATCGCCCTGACGCGTGATTCGAGATACCTGAAATCCTGCTCCCAACGGACAGCGGCAAAAGTGCTGTCCCAGTGACCATAGGTCGCTCTGAGATCATTTTGCAGCGAATCGATTTTCGCCGGCGATGTGATATTGAGAAATTTGAGGATGCTGTCCACGTTCACTTTTTGCGAGAGCTCATCCAGCTGCCAGGCGGGCGCCGCGGCGACATCGGCCTGCAGCCGATCGATCGTTTTGGTCAAGATATTGGGCTCTGATTTTGTCTTGACCTTTTTTTCGATTTTGCCGTCTGTCGTACGATCTGTGCCGGAAGTCACGTTTGTCATCTGAATGTTTTCGACGATGAACTTTTTCTGCAGCAGAGGCGCCAGTTCGAGGTCAAAATCGGTCCGACCGGAGGTGATGATGTTCTTCATTGTATTGTTGGGATTCGTCACCTGCAGACTGTCCCAGCGCATGTGCAGACCAAAGATTGAAAAATCGAAATCATCGATCTCGACTTTTGCCCCGACGATGGCTGCACCGACGCTCTCGAACTGCTTTTCCAGCCATCTGTCAGTGAGCAAAAAACTGAGCGCCACGGCAATGCCGATGAGGATCACGAGCAATAGGATGCCTTTCCAACGCACGACTATTCTCCTAACTGGATAATTTTATTATACAACTGCACGAGTTTGGTGCTCTTGAGAATCTGGACGATTTTCCATTTCTGCACCCGGGCATCAATTTTATCCCGATATTGAACGACCCACCATTTGGTAAAAAAGAAAACCGGTATGACGAGGATCAGGGCGACCACAAGACTACCCAGGACCACAGTGTTGTTGAAATTGCTCCACGCCAGCACGGGCGTCCTGCTGAAAAAGAGCCACAGGGGCCGCAGCCATTCCGCATCGACGAGCAACCAGTAGCCCACGCTGTGCAAGAGCGGATCGAGCACCGGCAGAAACGCGAAAACGATGATATCGAATAGGATGAACGCGGCGAAGGCCATTGCCGCGTTCACCTTGAGGATGATGATCAGGATGATCACCAGCAGATTGTGCAGATTCCACAAAGGCGTCAATCCAACGATCATGCCCAGCACAAATCCCCAGGCGAGCTGATTGGGCGATTCGTTCGAACGCAGGGCTTTGAACAGCTTGGCGAGAATTTTGAGAGCGACCATAGCGTCCCTTTAGATGCTTTTTATCATGTGCGATCGATTTTTATACTAAAAACACATTTTTAGGGTATTTATTTCATCAATGTCTTGTGCGATATGATATCTTGCCTCTTAAAGATGGCAACGATCATCTCGCAGGTTTCGAGTCACGCGGTCCAACCTCGTTCAGCTTTTGGCGCTTTTGATCTCTAATCGATAGAGCACTCGCCATAAAATCCAGCACACGGCTACGAGGGGAATCCAATATATCCATGGAATGTAGCGTACAGTCAACACGACTAGAGGTGGATAAAAGGCGATCCATTTGACGATATGCCATTGCCACCAGCCCACCTGCCGAACGACCCATCGGTCGCGCAACGCGTCAGATGCCGTGACAATGACGACGATGACAGCGGTCCAAATAGCATTCATGATCACCTCACAGTGGTTTCAATTGGCAAATTTTTTGATCAAGGATTCCAAATAGTGTGATTTCACCTGTTGAGTGGCCAGCGTCTGTTTTATTGGCGGCAGCTTGAGTATGATTCCAAAGATCGCCGCGAGTGCCCGGTGACTCCACAGGGCGCGATTGTCAAAGATGAGATTCTGCAGCTTGCCGCGTTCCAGCGCCATGACGACAGCGCGATGCGCGCTGTTCAGCGGTGTGATGACGCGTTCTCGCCGTTCGGCGAGCACGAGCGCATCCTTGCTGCAATTGCGCACGCAGATGCCGCAGCCAAGACAAAGATCCGCCTCCAGCCAGGCGATTTTTCGCTTCGGCCGAAGCGGATCATTGGCCGATACCAGGGCTATAGCTTCGACGGGACAGACCTCGCCGCACGCGCCACAGCCAGTGCACTTGTCCACATCTATAGTGGGAAAAAAATTGGTCGTATGAATCGGATTGAGATAGGCGAATCGCTTGGCGGCGAGCATGGCTTCGCGACAGCAGCCGCAGCAGTTGCAGATGAAATTCACCTTTTCACGGACATTCTCGCCGAACTGCACGAGGTTGTGATCATAGGCCTGCTGCAGGAGATCCAGACATTCACTGATATCTATCTCCCGCGCATGGCCGTGTTTGGCCAGCGACTCGGCAGAGCTGTTGAACGTCATGCAAATGTCCAGCGGCGCATCACAGGCCTGATTCATGTGCTGCATTTTGTGTCGACAGTAGCACAGGCCGACCGCGCGATGGCTCGCCGTTTTGATGACCTCGGAGGCGCGTTCATAGTCGAGGACGTGCAGCGCATTCTCGTTGGAAAGAACCGGCTCGTGCACAAAGGTTCGGCCGAGCTGCGTCTCACCGTCGGTGAAGAGCTGTTTGATGAAATCTTCTTCTACGTTGAGATATTGATAAAACAGCTCTGCCAATAGTTTTTGATCGATATCATCCCGCAGCCGCATCATGGAGAACTCGAAAAATCCCGCCATGGGCGGCGGCAACGTGTAAATGGATGTCCCATCCCGCTCCACATCCACCAGAATGGCGCGTCCCGCCAGTTCATCCAGCACTTTTTGCGCTTCGGCCAGGGGCACGTGCCAGATTTCACTCGCCTTTGCCGCCGTGAACGGCTTGATCGGTAGCTGCGAGATCAGCTCGGCTTCCTTCTCTTTGATGATGATTTTCAGAATTTTTTCCAGCGCTTCCGATGGCGGCGCTCCCTGCGGAAAACGATTCAGCCGTTCGGTGAGTTTGGTATAGGATGATTTCAGGGTGTGATGGGCCATTTTAACCTTCTCTTCCTTCCGCTGTACTGTATGGACGCGCGTCAGTTCATTTTTCGAGCAGCTCTTTCAGTTTCTGATAATCCTTTTCGATCGCTGCGCGCACCCGGCTACTCAATAACGGTTCTGCCAGTCTGAGGAGTCCCTTGGGTGCTATTTCGACAGCGGCTATGCTGACGGTCACCTTGATCATGGCATCTCCTCACGCGAGCCTGTCCTTCAGGCGCGCGATGCGCTTATACGATTCGTCGATGCGGCGCTGGGATATGACGCCATCCTTGACATGCTGCCTGATGATATTCTTGACGCGCGGCAAAAGATCATCGGCTGTTGTCGTGAACAGCAGGATGTCATTTCCCGCCTGCACAGCCTGCCTGACACTTTCCGCCAACGAGTAGCGGTTGCGGATGGCGGCCATCAGGAGGTCATCCGAAATGACGACGCCGTCAAAGCCCAGTTTTTGGCGAAGCAATTGGGTGATGATCGCATGCGATAAAGATGCGGGATAGACACTGTCGAGGTTGCTCTGATAGATATGCGCGGTCATGATCGAATCGACCATATCCTCGGCGATCAGTCGTTCGTATGGCCGCAATTCCTTCGCCTGCCAGGTTTTCGTGACATCTGTGTAACCGGCATGTGTATCGCCCATCGAACTGCCGTGGCCCGGAAAGTGTTTGAGAGTTGTGATGATTCTTTTTTCCCGGTGCGCGCGGATGAATTGGCGCGCATGCGCGATGACACTATCCGGGTCAGCGGCATAGCAGCGTCTGTCTGCCGCAATGGGATTGGTCGCATTGAGCCGCAGATCGACGACCGGCGCAAAGTTATGATTGACGCCGACGGATGACAGCGCTTGCGCAATGGACTCGGCGCTCATTTTCGTCAGCTGCACATCTTTTTGCTCACCGCACTCCTGGGCGGAGCGGATCTGTGGGAAACCATATTTTTGTTTCAAGCGATTGACAGCGCCGCCCTCGTGGTCCATGGCGATGAGCAAAGGCGTTGAAGAGGCGCCTTGCAGCTCGGCAATCAATTTCTGCAGTGACTCTTTTGGCCGTGCTGCGGTCGAAAAATTGTTTTCAAAGAGCAAAACGCCGCCGAGATGGTCGTCGCGGATCAGTCGTCGCACGTGCTCGGGCATGCGCAGGCCGGCAAAATTGGCCATGAGCATCTGGCCGATCTTGTCGTCGAGCTCCGGTTGATGCGATGGCGCCGAACCGGCCGCAGATGATACCATGGCCGAGATCGTGCCGGCGATGAATTTACGGCGCGAAAGGCTGCAGATCATGTGACTTCCGACCGAGTGCAAGCTGTCATTTTAGCTTCCAACTGCAACCATTCTCCGGCAGAGTT
>RQOI01000062.1 GCA_003854995.1 Candidatus Zhuqueibacterota bacterium | reverse complement strand
TCGCCGCTAAAGCTCGAATTCCAGGGCGGCGAGTGGGGGGAACGGCTCGTCGCCAAAGCGCAAAGCGCGAAATCCATTTATGAAGAATATGACTTGATCGTCGGCAAATCAAAACGCGCCATCAACAGCTGCAATGAGATGGTCGTCGAACTGAAAGAGACGCCGGGCGAGCGCCAGATCAATCTCGTTTTTCGCGCCTATGATGATGGCGCTGCCTTTCGCTACGAATTCCCGGCGCAGAGTGCGCTGCAAGATTTTGAGCTCATCGCCGAAAAGAGCGAATTCCGTTTCCCGGCGAACCACACCTGCTGGGCCATGCAGCTCGGTCGATTCACCTTGAATTATGAAAAAGAATATGAACAGACGACGATAGATGACATCGCGGCCGATGCGCTCGTCGGTTTACCCTTGACGATTGAAATCAAAGACGGTCCGACCGTGGCGATCACCGAGGCGAACCTGACCGACTATGCCGGTATGTACCTGAACGGCAGCGACGTCGCGAACGCGCTCGTCACCGCCCTCTCCCCATGGCCGGGCGAAGAGGTCTGCGTCAAAGCTTCTACGCCGCATGCATCTCCCTGGCGCGTCGTCATGATCGGCGAGACGCCGGGCGATCTGATCGAGTCCAATATCATTCTCAATCTCAACGAGCCATTGGCCATTGCAGATCCATCGTGGATCAAAGCGGGGCGAGTGGCGTGGGACTGGTGGTCTGGGCAGATTGTGGATGACCCGAACATCAAGAGCGGCATGAATGATGCGACCATGAAGCATTATATCGATTTTGCCGCCGAAAATGGTCTGGAGTATATGCTCATCGATGCCGGCTGGTATGGCCACCACCGCAATAATGAAGCGGATATTACACAGACAATTCCAGAGATCGACATGCCGGGACTGGTGAGATACGCCAACGACAAGGGAGTGGATATACTCATCTGGTTGAACTGGAAAAGCGTTGAAAAACAAATGGATGAAGCCTTTGCGCTCTATGAGCAGTGGGGCGTCAAGGGCGTCAAGATTGATTACATGGATCGCGATGATCAGTACGTCGTCAATTTCTATCACAACACCGTGAAAAAGGCGGCGGAGCATCATCTCTGCGTCGATTTTCACGGCGCTTACAAACCGACAGGCATTCGTCGCACCTATCCGAACCTGATGACCCGCGAGGGCGTTCTCGGTCTGGAGTATCTGAAGTGGAGCGACCGCGCCACGCCGGAGCACAATGTCACCATACCTTTCACGCGCATGCTGGCGGGCCCGATGGACTATACGCCCGGCGGATTTCGCAATGTCACGCGCGCAGAATTCAAGTCGCAGAACAAAAATCCCCTGGTGCCGACGACTCGTTGTCAGCAATTGGCCCTGTATGTCGTGTTCGAAAGTCCGCTGCAAATGCTGAGCGATGCCCCGGCCAACTATCGCGGCCAGATCGGACTCGATTTCCTGCAAGTGGTGCCCGCCTCCTGGGACGAAAGCAGAGTGATCGCCGGGGTCATTGGCGATTACATTGCCATGGCGCGCCGATCCGATAAAACGTGGTACATCGGCGCCATGACCGATTGGGACGCCCGCGCGCTCGATCTGCCGCTCGATTTTCTGGGCGACGGCGAATACGACGTGACGATGTGGTCAGATGGCGCCGACGCCGAGCGCACGCCAGCGAGCGTGAGCGTCTCGCAGGCAAAATTGACAAAGCAGGATTCTCTTCAGGCAAGGATGGCGCCCGGAGGAGGATTCGTCGCAGTGATCAAACCCATAGAGTAAAAGGAAAGATCGAGGAGGAGGAGGATTAAGAGAGCTCGTCTTTCTCCTCCTCCCTCTCAAACTCTGCCGTACAGGTCAATTTGCCATTCATTCAAGTCTGTAAATCATGAAAAAGTCATATTCTATTACAAGAACGCCGCTCACGCCCTTCCGCAAGCTCATCATCGACGGTTTGGATGTCGGGATGAAAAAGCACTATATAAAAGGCTATGTCGAATTTGATATCACCAAATCGCGCCAGTCGATTCGCACCTATCGACGACAATCAAAGAACAGGTTGTCGTTCACAGCTTTTTTCATCGCGGGTGTTGTGCAGGCGCTGCAGGAAAACAAGTCGCTCAATGCCGGACTCTATAAAAATAACATTGTCGTTTTTGACGATATCGATGTCTCTCTAGCTATTGAGATGAGCTTAAACGGCGAGATGGTTCCTCGCCTTTTCGTCATTCGAAGCGCTCACAAGATGACAGTTCAAGAGATCCAGAATGAGATTGAAGCAGCACAAAAACAAATCAGAGAGCAGGGGGATCTTCAGGGTGGGGAAAAGAACAAAGCTGCCATGCTTGTCCTAAAGCTGCCAAAGTGCATTCGAAAGATGGTGTGGAATCGATTGTTACGCGATCCATTTTTCACCAGACGGATGATGGGGACAGTCGGGATCACCGCTGTCGGCATGTTCGGCGCTCTAAGCGGCTGGGCTGAGCCCATTCCAACGAGTAATCACACTGTTTCTTTTGCCCTCGGCAGTGTAACCCGAAAGCCGCGAGAGATCAAGGGAGCGATCATCATGCGCGATATTTTGCATGTCACAATCATGTTTGATCATGATGTTGTGGACGGGGCGCCGGCAGCGCGCTTTGCCGAACGGCTGAGAGAATTAGTGGAGAACGGCTTGGATGGCTTTAAAAAACAAAATGCACCAGGTACAGGTACATGATCGGCGCGGAAATCGTGAGACTGTCAAACCGATCCATCATACCGCCGTGTTCCGGAAGGAGCTTGGACGTATCTTTGACATCCGCATCTCGTTTGAACATGGACTCGAAGAGATCGCCATACTGTCCAAAGCTGCCGGCAATGGCGCCGATCGCCATTGAATCGAGCGGCGAGAGCTCATCGATGAACCATTGATGGCATATGTAGGCCGCCAGAATGGCAAAGAGGAATCCCGCCACAGATCCTTCAACAGACTTGTTGGGGCTGATCCTCGGCATCAGCTTGTGACGCCCAAAATAGGATCCAACGATATAGGCGGCAGAATCGCACACCCAGGTGGCGAGGATCAGCATGATCAGCCATTGGCCCGCCTCATCGTCCGCAAGACCATTGACAAACGGCAGGTCTCGAATCAATAGAAAAGTGCCGAACAGGAGACTGAAAAACAGAGAACCGAACAGCGTCGCAGCCACATTCAAAATGGGGGAAGATTTTTTCCTGTACAACTCGATGAAAAAAATACAGATGGCGCCCGCGAGGATGACCTGCAGCAAAGCAGCAGATTTGCAATAAAGTGCAACGATCAGGGCCGCCGTCAATAACTCTCCGGAAACCAGTTGCGCATCGGCGCCCTTCTTTTTGGCCAGCCGAAAATACTCCCAGTATGATACCGTCGATACGATCAGCACCAGGGCGAACAAAAAATAGCCGCCCTTCCAGTTGAGAAAAAGGACCAGCGGCCCATAGAGGAGAGCGACGATGAGCCGAGTGGAAAAAGTTTTATAATTCACAACGCCTCCGGATTGACAGTGCCATCTCCAAGTCTGACGACGTTGACTCGCACCTGTGTCGAACCCTCTTCGACGAATCCGAGCTGTTTGGCCGCCTCAAATGACACATCGATGATGCGACCTTTGACAAAGGGTCCCACATCAATGATTGTGACAGTGACGCTCTTATTGTTGCTCAAATTCGTGACTTTAACGACCGTCCCGAACGGCAGATTCGGATGAGCGGCGACAAGCTTTCGCAGATCGAACTCGATGCCGCTTGCCGTCTTTTTTTTCTGCATCTCATCCGCCATGAAAGAAGCGACGCCCTCCTCTTCATAGCTGATGCGCTCATCATACGGATATGGCGCCTCGGAATAGGGCTCTTCGAGGGGTCCGGGATTATCCGTGTACATGACACATCCTTGCGACAAAAGCAAGACCAGCGCC
This sequence comes from Candidatus Zhuqueibacterota bacterium, assembly GCA_003854995.1. Classification (GTDB taxonomy): domain Bacteria; phylum Zhuqueibacterota; class Zhuqueibacteria; order Residuimicrobiales; family Krinioviventaceae; genus Kriniovivens. The sequence continues at coordinate 3,012 of RQOI01000062.1, read as the reverse complement.
AGAGCCTGATAGATATATCCATGCTTCACTTGGCCATCTCCTTCAGTTGAATTGAACCGATGAGATCCGCTATTTTCTGAATATTGTTCTTCTGGCAATAATATTCAAGGCCTTTTTTGATGGTCATGGTTGCGTCGGGCTCATAAAAATTGACCGTTCCGACCTGGAACGCCGTCGCGCCGGCAATCAGGAATTCGATGGCATCTTCAGCGCAGGCGATGCCGCCTATGGCGATGACCGGAATCGACAAACATCGCGACAGCTCGAACACCTTGGCAAGCGCGATGGGCTTGATGGCCGGTCCAGAGTAGCCACCCGTGCCGGTCGACAATCTCGGTCGCCGGGTTTTGATGTCGATCGCCATGCCGACGACCGTGTTGATCGCAGAGACGGCATCAGCGCCGCCATTTTCACAAGCGCGGCCGATTTCCGATATGGATGTCACATTGGGCGTGAGTTTGGCGATGATGGGACGGCGAGTCGTTTTTCTGACATTCCTGGTCACGCGCTCGGCAATTCCGGGATCAGAGCTGAAACTGGTGCCGCCTTTGACATTTGGGCACGAAAAATTGAGCTCATATCCCGCTATGCCGCTGACGTCCTCAAGCCGTTGGACGCAAAAGACAAATCCCTCTTCATCTGTTCCGGCGACATTGATGATGACGTTGGTTTTCAAGGTTTGCAGAAACGGCATCTTTTCAATAATAAAGCTTTCTACGCCCACGTTGGGCAGACCAATGGAATTGAGCATGCCGTATGGCAGTTCGACGATTCTGCGCGGTGGATTTCCGGGACGCGGGTGGGGTGTCACTGTTTTGGTGATGATGGCGCCGATATCATTCAGATCGCAGATCTCCTTGAATTCATCCGCATAGCCAAACGTCCCGCTGGCCGTCATGACGGGATTCTGTAGTGCAAGCGATCCGATGTGCACGGACAAGTCAATCATCGATGGTTATCTCTCGAATGTCAAAAACCGGCCCATCTTTGCACGCCATAAAATATTTTTGTCCGGGGATGGGCGTCGTCATCGGCACAGCGCAACCGACACAGGCGCCAAAACCGCACGCCATGATTGTCTCCACCGACACTTGCGCCGCCATGTTGAAGCGGTTTGCGATCTCTTTGACAGCTCTAAGCATAGCTGTCGGGCCGCAGACATAAAGTGAACTGTCATGATGATGTGCGCTCTGGTCAAGATAGTCGCTCAACATATCGGTCACCACTCCCTGATATCCTCGGGATCCATCGACGGTGCTGAGATGAAGCGCAGCATATTTTTCAAACTCTTCCAGGCGACAGAACTGATCCGAACGGCCGGTGCCATAAAAGAGACGCATGGCAATACCCCGTTCTTGCAGTTCCCGCATCATCAGCATAAAGGGTGCAATCCCGAGTCCGCCGGCGACGACAATGGCTTCGCGCACATTTTGCTCATAGCGGAAATAGTTGCCGAGCGGGCCCAGTATGTTCAGCTCAGCATGCGCGGTCAGCTGCGCGAGCGTCCGCGTGGCTGGGCCAACGGCATGGAAAAGAATGTCAACTGTATTTTTTTGCGGGTGGGTGTCGTGGATCGAGAAAGGCCGCCGCCATAAAATATCCGTGCACTGCGTCACTTTGATTTCAAGAAACTGGCCGGCGCGCACAACACGACACAAATCCGCATCTTCGAAGCTGAGGAGATAGGTGTTGCGCGCGACCTGATCGACGCTGCGGATGGTGCAATGACGAACCATTTTTTGCGGCACAATTTACCCTGTCTCTGGTCGAGAAAACATGTAGATTTTGATCATCATGTCATGTGAGCTATTCAGGTACGGGCCTAGCAGGTCGCGCATTCGACTCTCTTTTCCCGTTTTCGACCGACTCGTCGGCTTGATCCCGGTCATTTTGAGTTTCGTCCGTCTCAGTTGCGCTCTGTTGTGACTCTTGCAACAAGCTGTCAGGCCGATCGCTGGACTCGTTTTGAATCTGATCCTCCCTGACCGGTGTGGATGTCGTATCCGAATCAACCTGTTCGTCAATGGCTTGGGCATCCATTGGCAGAATCACATCCGAGTCCCTCTCAGCAGTGGACGTATCGCTCTGCGCCGCAGAATCGAGCACAACCGCATTCAGCAATGAATCGGCTGCGGTGGAATCGAGGACGGCTTGCTGCAATCGGGCGACACTATCAGCCACAGCCTTTTGTTTTGCCTCCTCCTCCCCTCGCACTTTATCGACAGCGGCCAACTTGGGTTTGATCGTTGCGGCGTAAGGTGATTCGGGAAAAGAATCGACCAGGGCCTGATACAGGACGATGGCATCATCCAGTTTGTAGAGGGTGTGCTCGCAGTGCCACGCCTTGGCATAGGCTGATTTGTGAGCGTACTCTGATTGCGGAAACCTGATGGCAACCCTGTCCCATAGTTGAAACGCCCGATTGATATCATTGTGCTTGAAAAACGCCTCTTCCGCCTGGGTGTACAGGACATAGGCGGAGTCGACGCGATCTTTCATGAGTTCGAGGCCAAGCTTCTTTCGCGCCCCTTCAGCATGCGCCGTTTCTGGAAACAGATCAATCAACTGGGCGAGCACCGTGTCTGCCAGCACCGTGTCCGCTTTGAACTCTCTGTAGACATAGGCCAACGAATAGAGGGCCCTGGCGACATGGGTGCTATCCGTGCGTTTTTCGACCACGGTCTGATAGTACTTGAGAGCAGAGTCCGGTTTGTCGAATGCAAAGAGAAAAACCTCTGCCAGCGCCAGATATTTTGCGGACAGCTGCGTCTCTTTTTCCTTCGCCTCCTGCTCCGCCTGTCTGGCCAGCGCCGTGCTATCAAGTTGTGTCGAGGCCGCGACTCCGGCATCGATCGCTGTGGAATCACCGGACGCAAGCAGCTCGGCAAGGCGTTCCTGCGCCACGGCCTGACGAGCCAGGTCAGCGTCGGTCAATTCTCGCAGCGATAATGGCGGCGGACGATCGCGTCCCGAATAGTTCACCCACATGCCATCCATGGAGAGATCGATGGG